>JADZAN010000003.1 GCA_020852815.1 Gemmatimonadaceae bacterium
GGCGGGGGTTCGCGTAGGCGGAGGCCCGCACGGTCGCCACCCCGTTGGCCCCGGTGGTGTCGTACACGATCGTGCTGTCGAGCGCGGGGAACGACCAGGCGCTCACGGTCTCGTAGGCGTTGACCGCCGCCGTGCTGCTGTAGGCCCCGCTGGAGAAGTAGTGCACCGAGATCCCGCGATAGCGCCGGGTGCTGGCGGTGTCCTCGGGGGCGTCGTCCTTGAAGGTGTACGCGGTGGCCTGGCGCTGCTGCAGCACCGCCGTGCTCGACATCGTGCTGGTCGACGTCCGCTGCCCGCGCTTGTACTCCCGGCTGGTGCGCTTGAACGACGGCCACTTGGTCAGTGGCGACGGCACCGGGTCGTCATCGGCCTCGGCGACGGTGCGGAAGGTGGTTGCCCAATCACGAGCTGACCCGCGCGGCGGCGTTACCTACAGGAGGTGTGCTGGATACTTGTCGGGTATCCCGCAGATCCGCATGTCACCCGCTCACGCCGCCAACCCCAAGCGCTCCAGATGCTGCCGCTCCAGCGCTTCCGCTCGTTTGGCATCGTCGAATGCCTTCTCGCTGCGCGAGATGACCAGCGTCGCCACCCCGTTCCCGATGAGATTCGTGATGGCGCGCGCCTCGGACATGAACCGGTCCACCCCCAGCAGCAGCGCCAGCCCTTCCAACGGCACCACCCGCATGGCCGAGAGCGTGGACGCCAGCACGATGAACCCCGAGCCCGTCACGCCGGCCGCTCCCTTCGACGTGAGCATGAGGATGAGGAGAATCCCCACCTGCTGCCCAATCGTGAGATCGACGCGGAACACCTGGGCGATGAAGATCAGCGCCATCGACAAGTAGATCGACGTCCCGTCGAGGTTGAACGAGTAGCCGGTCGGGATCACCAGGCGCACCACCGACTTGTCGCAGCCGTAGCGCTCGAGCTTCTCCAGCATGCGGGGGAGTGCGGCCTCGCTCGATGACGTCCCCAGCACCAGGAGAATCTCCTCCTTGATGTACTTGATGAACTCCCACAGCGAGAAGCCGTACAGGCGGCAGATGACGTTGAGGACGACGAAGACGAAGAGGAACATCGTCAGGTACACGTCGAGCATCAGGCGCCCCAGCGGGAGGAGCGTCTTGAGGCCGAACGAGCCGACGGTGAAGGCCATCGCCCCAAAGGCCCCCAGCGGCGCCACGTGCATGATGATGCCGACGAGCTTGAAGAAGACCTGCGCCAAACGCTCGCAGCCGTCGGTGATGTTGCGACCGATCTCCCCCGACAGCGTGAGCGCCACACCAAACAACACGGCGAAGAAGACGACCTGCAGGATCTCTCCCTTGGCAAAGGCGTCGACCACGCTCGAGGGGACGATGTGCACGAGGAAGTCGACGAACGTCATCTGCTCCCCCGCCTGCGCGTACCGCGAGATGTCGCCCTTGGCCATCGACGAGGCGTCGAGTCCGGCCCCCGGCTTCGTCAGGTTCACCACGAGGAGCCCGATGGCCAGCGCGAAGGTGGTGACGACCTCGAAGTAGAGAAACGCCTTCCCGCCCACGCGCCCCACGTGTCGCAAGTCACCAATCGTCGCGATCCCGGCCACGATGGTGAGGAAGATGATGGGCGCAATCACCATCCGGACGAGGTTCACGAAGGTGTCGCCCAGCGGCTTGAGCGACTTGCCCACGTCCGGCCAGAGAATCCCGACCACGACTCCGAGGGCGACGGCGGTCAGGACGCGAACGGTAAGGTTGTTCCAGAGGCGGGGCACGGGCGCGGTGCGAGGGGCGGGGGAATGGAGGACGGCAGGGGTCCCAGCGAGCGCATGAGGCTACCGCACGGGGAGGGGGGGCGCTAGGAGAACACGCTCACGCGCCGCCGGTCACGATGCGTGACGCACTCCGGGGCCGGACGTCTTCTATGTACGCGCAGATACATCTCTTGCGCGCAGGCAGGTGCACCGCGGCACCCGCCTCCGTCCGAGCCCGGCCGCATGAGCGATCGCGTCCCCGCATACCAACAGACGTTCGACGCCGAGACCAGCACCGTCCTCGCCCAGGGATTCGCCGAGGCGGAGCGGCTGGTCAACGGTGTTCGCATCGCCGTGCTCGGCGTCCTGGCGATCGCCGCGACCTTCTACGCGCCCTACCTCTCCACCGGGCTGACGCTGGTCAACGTCTGCGTCCTTGCGCCAATGCTGGCGTGGGCCATTGGCCAGCACCTGTTCGCGCACCGCAGCGGCCGGGCGAGCGACGCGCTCTTCCTGGCCAACCTGGTCCTCGACATCACGGCGACGACGCTGCTGTTGCTGGGCTACGGCGTCTTCGGCGACGCGAACCTGGCCGTCAAGTCGCCGGTCTTCAGCATGTACTTCGTGGTGCTGGCCACGCGCCCCTTCACGGGCTCGCCTAACCGTGCCGTGCTCGCGGGGGTGTTGTCGGCGCTGCAATACTCGGCGCTGGTCGCCTTCCTCGTCAGCACGGGGCGATTGGCCATGCTCGGCGATCCGCTGCAGTCATCGGTGACCGCCGGGACGTCGCTGCTGGATGAGGCGTCGAAGGTGGTGATGCTGACGGTTGCCGGCGTGGTGTCGATGTATGCGACCGGGTGGATCCAGCGGACGCTCAAGCAGGGCATAGCAGCGCGGCGCCACGCGGACGCGCGATTCCGCGCCGTCTTCGAGCAATCGGGCGTTGGGGTCGCGATCCTGGGGACTGGGGGGACGATCGTCGAGGCCAACGAGGCGCTGGCGGAGTTCCTGGGGCGCAACGCGGAGGAACTCAAGGGGGAGCCGCTGCACGGCTTCTGTGCCTCCGACGATGCGGAGCAGGTGGCGCAGATGGAGGAGGACGTCTCGGAGCGGCGGCGCCTCACGGTGTCGGCCGAGACACGCTACCAACGTGTAGAGGGCGACGTGGCGTGGGGGAGCCTGACGCTGACCGGCTCGCACGATGCCAGCGACACGCGCCTCATTGCCGTGGTGCAGGACGTGACGCACCGCAAGTCGCTGGAGAAGGAGCTGCTGCGGCAGGCGTTCTACGACCAGCTGACGGGGCTGGCCAACCGCGGCCTCTTCCGCGACCGCGTGCACCATGCGCTATCGCGGGCCTCGCGCGACAACGAGGGCGTGGCGGTGATGTTCCTCGACCTCGACAACTTCAAGGGGATCAACGACACGCTGGGCCATGCGGCGGGGGACGACCTGCTGGCCACCGTGGCGGCGCGCCTGCTGAATGCCACGCGCGGCTGCGACACCGTGGCGCGCCTTGGCGGGGACGAGTTCGCGGTGCTGCTGGAGCACGTGCGGAGCGACGACGACGCGGTGATCGTCGCCGACCGCATCACCAACGCGCTGAGCCTGTCCGTGCAGCTGTCGGCTGGGGCGACGGTGCGCGTGGGGGCGAGCATCGGGATTGCGCGCGCGGCGCCGAAGGACGGCGTGGAGGAGCTGCTGCGCAACGCCGATGTGGCGATGTACGCGGCCAAGAGCGGGAGCCGCGGCGGCTACGTCTTCTTCGACGCCTCGATGCACGCCGCCCTCGTGGACCGCGTGAGCCTGGAGAGCGACCTGCGCCGTGCCCTGGAGGAAGGGGAGTTCTGGGTCGCGTACCAGCCGATCGTGGCGCTCGAGTCGCACGAGGTGCTGGGGATCGAGGCGCTGCTGCGCTGGAACCATCCCACCAAGGGGCTGGTCCCGCCTAACGCCTTCATCGCGGTGGCTGAGGAGACGGGGTTGATCGTCCCCATCGGCAACTGGGTGCTGCGCGAGGCCTGCCGTCGCACCGCGCAGTGGAACGCACGGCGCCCGGAGGGTCACGCGTTCTCGGTGACGGTGAACCTGTCGGTCCGCCAGTTGCAATCCCCGGGGCTCCTCACGGACGTGCAGGCGGCGCTGGATGCGGCGGGGCTCCCGCCGTCGCAGCTCGTCCTCGAGATCACCGAGAACGCGCTCATGCACCGCACGGAGGCGACGCTCGAACGGCTGCACGAGCTCAAGGCGATCGGCGTGCGCCTGGCAATCGACGACTTCGGCACCGGCTACTCGTCGCTCTCGTACCTGCAGCAGTTCCCGGTGGACATCCTCAAGATCGACCGATCGTTCACCGATGGCCTGATGCGCGGCTCGCACGACGATGCCCTGGCGCGGACGATCATCGCACTCGGCGACCTTCTCACCCTGCGGACCATCGCCGAGGGGGTGGAGCACGCGCGCCAGCACGCGCGCCTGCGCGACCTGGGGTGCGACTACGGGCAGGGCTACCTGTTCAGCCGGCCGCTGGCGCCAGGCGACGTGGACGACCTGCTGGCGCGCGGCGTGTTGGAGCTGGCGGGCGAGGAGCCCATCGTGCTCAGCGTGGCCGGGGTGCGCGAGTCGCCGGATGGGGGCGTTGACGAGGGGCGCGGCGCGCCTGCGGACGATCGCGATGAGGCGCTCTGACGCTCGCACCCCGTGACCACGCAGGATGCATGCACCATGCACGTCGGGCGGCCCTTCGCGGAGCCGCCCGACGGTCGTTCGATACCTGACGTCCGCTGCAACGTCGAGGCGTCGCCTCACATCACCGTCTTCGGCGGGAGGACGATCGCGCCCAGGCCAAGCTTCCGCAGCAGCTCGTTGAACGCGGGGACGTCCTTGTCCAGCACGGTGCGCAGCCGAGCGGAGAGCGGCGCCCACTCCTTCGTGAGGTCGTTCACCCGTTCCAGCGCCCCCTTGGTGGGGCGTCCCTTGGGGCCGCCGTAGATGTACGAGTCGTCGCCGGCCACGTTGGTGTAGAGTTCGATGAGCTGGTTGTCGATCTGCCCGGGGTGGCGGATCGGGTCCTGCCCACTCTCGCTCTTGACCTGGTTGAGCCGGACCTCGATGCCGCCTAACGAAGCTTCCAGGGCATCGGCGGCGGGCTTCACCTCGCTGGACCGGTTGATGCGCCCGGCCTGTTCCACGGCGCGTGTCGCCTGCTCGCGCACGGCGCGAATGGTCTCCATGGCCGCGCTCACCGCGTTGATCGAGTCGCGCACGGCAATGGACACGCGGAACTGCTCGTCATAGTCGGCGGCGGTCACGCGGGGCAGGCGCGGGTCGGCCAGGAGGCGGAAGGTGCGCGACTGCGTTGCGCCTGCCGACGTGAGGCGCACGCTGTATGTCCCGGGGGGCGCCTTGACCCCGCCCGTGTATCCCCAGATGACCTGCCCCTTGAGGAGGCGCGGCCCCGGCCAGGTCGCGTCCCAGGTGATGCGCTGCGCCCCCGCGGTGGCCTTGAGCGCGGCCTGCCCTAACGAGCGGGCGCGGGCGGTGTCGGTCGTGAAGCGGCGTACCACCTGGCCGCGCGCGTCGACCACCTCCAGCGCGGTGGCGCTGTCCGGCGCGCTGGCAAACCAGGCGTGGAGCATGGCCCCGTCGGGCTTGGGGTCGGGGGAGTTCTCCACGCCGCCGGCGCCGCCGCCCCCCACCTGCACGCGATAGGCGTCGCGCGGCGTGTACAGGTGCATCGTGGCCCCCGCGGCGATGTCGGCCTGCTGGTGGAGCGGCGTAAGGTCGTCGAGGAGCCAGAGCGAGCGCCCCTGCGTGGCCACTACCAGGTCGTTCTGGTGCACCTTGAGGTCGGCCACCGGGGTCACCGGGAGGTTCAGCTGCAACGATTGCCAGCGCTTCCCGCCGTCGAACGAGACGAAGAGCCCGTGCTCGGTCCCGGCGTACACCACGCCGTCCTTCACGGGGTCCTCGCGCACGGCACGCACCGGCGAGGTGGCCGGAATGCCGTTGGTGCCGTCGGCCACGCGCGTCCACGTCCGGCCGTAGTCGTCGGTTCTGAAGATGTAGGGGGTGAAGTCGTCCATGCGGTAGCGCTGCACGCCGATGTACGCCCGGCCATCGCGGTGCGCCGAGAGGTCGATGTTCTCCACGGTGCCGAACTTCGGCATCCCCGGCGGCGTCACCTCCTGCCACGAGGCGCCGCCGTCGCGCGTGATGTGCACGCGCCCGTCGTCGCTCCCCGCCCACAGCGTCCTGGCATCGCGGGCGTCCTCGCTGAGGGAGAAGAGGGTGTTGTAGATCTCGACCCCGGTCACGTCATGGTTGATCGGGCCGCCCGACGCCTCCTGGTGCGCGGGCGTGTTGGTCGTCAGGTCGGGCGAGATGGTTTCCCACGTCATCCCGCCGTCGCGCGTGCGGTGCACGTACTGCGAGCCGTGGTACACGACGTTCGGGTCGTGCCGCGAGACGAGGATCGGGGCCACCCACTGGAAGCGGTACCGCAGGTCCTTCGCCGCCTGTCCCAGTTGCAGCTGCGGATAGAGGACCACGTTGCGCCGGTCGTCGGTGGTCACGTCGAGGCGGTTGATCGCCCCGCCATAGCACCCGCCCCACAGCACGTCGGGACGGTCGGGGTGCAGCGCCACCGGCCCGGTCTCGCACCCGGCGGCATACCGCCACTCTGCCGTCGGGTGCAAGACGTTGGGGCCGTACCACGACGTGACCGAGATCGTCGTGTTGTCCTGCTGCGCGGAGTAGACGCGATAGGGGAAGCCGTTGTCCACCGCGACGTCATACAGCTCGGCCGTGGCCTGGTTGTTCATCGTCGACCAGGAGCGCCCGCGATTGAGCGTCACCTGCGCGCCGCCGTCGTCGCCGATGATCATCAGGCGGTTGTCGCGCGGGTTGATCCAGAGGTCATGCGTGTCGCCGTGCGGGACGTCGATGGGGGTGAACGTCGTCCCGCCATCGATCGAGCGGTAGATCGACGTGTTGAGCGCGTACACGGTGTTCTCGTCGCGCGGATCGGCCTCGACGCGCGTGTAGTACCAGGCGCGCTGCCGCAGGTTGTTGTCCTTGTTCACCCGCGTCCACGACTTCCCCGCATCGTCGGAGCGATAGAGCCCGCCGTTAGGCTCGGCCTCCACCAGCGCCCAGACGCGGTCGGGGTTGGCCGGCGAGACCGTGACGCCCACCTTGCCCACGAGCCCCGAGGGAAGGCCGCCCGCCAGCTTGGTCCACGTGTCACCACCGTCCACGCTCTTGTAGACGCCTCCCTCCAGCCCCCCCGAGATCATCGTCCAGGGCTTGCGCTCCCCGCGCCACATCCCGGCGTACAGGACGCGCGGGTTCTTCACGTTCATGGCGAGGTCGCTCGCCCCCGTGGAGTCGTTGACAAAGAGCACCTGCTCCCAATGCTTCCCGCCGTCCCTGGAGCGATAGACGCCGCGCTCGCGATTGCGGCCGAACATGTGGCCGAAGGCGGTGACGTAGACGAGATCGGGGTTGGTCGGATGCACCACGACGCGACGAATCGCCCCCGACTCGGGAAGGCCGATGAACTGCCACGTGGCGCCGGCGTCGACCGACTTCCACATCCCGCGCCCTTGTGACGAATTGCCGCGCACGTCGGCCGAGCCAGTGCCGACGTAGATCACGTTCGGGTCGCTGTCGGCGATGTCGATCGCGCCGATACTCCCGCCAAAGAAGCCGTCGGAGATGTTCTTCCACGAGTTCCCCGCGTCGTCGCTGCGCCACACGCCGCCGCCCGTGCTTCCCATGTAGAAGGTGTGCGGTTCCTCGGCGATCCCGGTCACCGCGGTCGATCGCCCGCCGCGAAAGGGGCCAAGCTGTCGAAAGCGCAGCGAGGCGAAGCGCGCGCTGTCGTACGCGGGCGACGCCGGCGCCGCGAGGGCGGGCGCGGCCGCGCGCGTGCGTTGAGCCAGCGCGCGCGGCGCGGGAATGGCGGCCAGCGTCGCGCACGACGCCAGCAGCGCCGCGCGAAAGGTTGGTCTTCGCATCGTCGTGCTACTCCGGGAGAGGTGAAAGTGGTTGCTCGTGCTACGCACGGGGCCAGCGCGCCGCTGTCGCGTGGGCGACGTCATTGGGGCGCTCGCGGCGCTCTCGCGTGGCGCTTGCCCCAGCGGCGCGACCGAGGCTGGGCGTGCCCTCGCGCCTCGCCAGGCTCACAGCGTGACGGGATGCGTCGGGAAACGCGACAGCCGGTGCAGCGCGATGTCGTGCGCGGTGGCGCCGTCGAGTGCAAGGTCGGCCGCAATCTCGCCGATCACGCTGCTGAACTTGAAGCCGTGCCCGGAGCAGGCATGGGCAACGGTCACCTGCGGCGCGTCGGGGAGGCGGTCGAGGATGAAATGCTCGTCGGGAGTGTTGGTGAACAGGCACGTCCTCGTGAGGAGCACTTCGGCGCTCACCGCGGGGAAGCATCGCTCCACGAGGGCGCGCAGGAGTGCCACGTCACGCGACGAGACGGCGCCGCGATCCATGCGATCCGGGTCGGCCACCTCGCGCAGGTGGTGATAGCACCCCAGCTTGAACCCCGGGACCCCAAACTCCGGAAAGCCGTACCAGTGCTCGCCCCCGAGGTCGAGGTTGAAGACCGGGAAGCGGGAAGGGGCGAACAGGTCGCGATCGCCCACCTCGAACCACCCCAGCACCTGTCGCTCGGGGACCAGGAGGTCGTGCAGCGCAGGGACCAGCGCGCCACTCCAGGCACCGGCAGCGACAACCAGGCGCGCCGCGGCATGACGGCCATGCGTGGTGCGCACGACCACACCATCGTCGCGCGCCTCCCACGAGAGGACGCGTTCATCCGTGTGCACCACCGCGCCGCGTGCCCGCGCCCCTGCCACATGCGCCTCGATGCACGCCTCCGGCACCAGGAAGCCGCCGCGTGGCTGGAAGACCGCCATCACGTCGTTTGGGAGGCGATAGCCGGGAAAGCGCTGTGCGATGTCGGCCGACGTGAGCACCTCGTGCGGGAGCGCGTGCAGGCGGCAAGACTCCAGCGAACCGCTGAAGGTGCGCGACTCACGCGTGCCGGCGTCGAGCGAACCGGTGATGTGCAGCAGCGCGCGACCGCTCTCGCGCTCCAGCTCCTCCCACAACTCGTACGCCCTCGCCAGCAGCGGGACATACGACGGATGCTCGAAGTAGGCGAGGCGGATGATGCGCGTATAGCCGTGCGACGACCCCTGGTCGTGCCCGATCCCGAACTGCTCCAGCACCAGGACGCGCGCGCCCCGCCGCGCCAGGTGCAACGCGGTCGCGCTCCCCATCGCCCCCGCGCCCAGCACGATCACGTCGTACGACATTGGCGTCCCGCGCTCCCTGGCGTGATGGATGCGGCTGGCGATCAGTCGCGCGAAAGCGACATCGCCACGCGCGCCACCTTGTAGATCGTCAGCGGATCGGGCGAGGTGTAGCTGACGGTACGCCCGCTGCGCCGGATTCCCGGCACCAGCGCCACCTGGTCGGCGTGCGACAGCTCGTCCAGCTCGATCTCCAGCGTGATGGGCGAGGCGAGCCTCACGGGCTGCCGCGCAATGCGCTTCATCAACGCGGCGCGCACGCCGTCGCGGATGCGGTCACGCGCGTCGAGCGGGTTCATCGTCCGCGCGGCGAAGTATCCGATCCCTTCCTTCACCGCCAGTCCGTCCACGCCCGGGATGAAGTCCTGCGCCATCTCCACCGCCGCCTTGTCGCCGGAGATGAAGACCACCGGAACGCCCCAGTAGCCGGCAATCATCGCGTTGAGACCGTACTCGCCAATCTCCTTGCCGTTCAGCCGCACGACCTTGAGCGCCCCGGAGAAGGTGTGCCCATGCACCGCGTTGGCGGTCGACCCGGGCGCGTGATAGCCGATGTACACGGCGGCGTCGAAGGTCGAGTCGAGCCCCTGCGTCATGCCTAACGGCTTGGGCTGGCCGGTGATCATCGTCGCGCGCCGGTCGATCTCATCGGGGCGCAGGTTGGTCTGCGGCCCGTGCGAGTCGTTCACCAGCACCTCGGTCGCCCCCCCCGCAAACGCCCCCTCGATGGCCGCATTCGTCTCGGCGATCATCTGCCGGCGCGCCCACTCGTAGTTCTGCCCCGACGGCGACGTCTGCGTGCTGGCCACCACGCCGGTGATCCCCTCCAGGTCGACCGAGATGTAGACCTTCTTCTTCGGCGCCTGCTGCCCGTGGAGGGTGGCCGGTGCGGCGATGGCGAGGAGGAGCAGGGCGAGCGCCACGCGTCGAACGGCGCTCGACCGAGGGTGCGAGGGACGGGCGGGGCGGGGAGGGCGGGGCATTGGCGTCGGGGCGGTGGGGGGAAGGCGGAGCGCTCTCGCGGTGCGTGGCAGGTCCGCCAGTGATACGCCCCCGGGCGGCGACACGCTAGGGCTCTGGGCGCCCCCCGAATCGCCCCCCGCCCCCCATCCGCGGACGAGAATGAGACGCGATCCGCCGAGACTAAGAGACATCTCACCGAATCGCCGTGGCGCGCCAGAGGACGGCCCGGCGTGAGTGACTCCCAACAATCGGCATGCGTCCTCACTTCGTGGCGGCGTCTCTTCTCCCCACCGATCCCCCGTTCTCGTCACCGGCGAGCACCGCCGAGCGCACGCTGCTCAGCGGGACCTTGGCCGCATCCATGGAACGGGTGGCGCGGCTGGCGGTGACGGTGCTGGGCGTTCCCGCTGCCACGCTCGCCCTGCTGGGGGCCGACCGCCGGACCTTTCGCGCCGGCGGATTCGCCCGCCCCTGGGTCTCGCACGACTCGGGGGTCCTGGTGCGCACCGGGCTCGTCACGCGCGCGCTCGACAACGGCGGCGTCCTCTCGCTCGACGATGCCAGCGCCCCGGGCGCCGACAAGTCGATGCGCCTGGCGGCGAGCGAGATGCAGATCCGGAGCCTCGCGCTGGCAGCGCTCACGCGCCCCGACGGGACGGTGCTGGGCACGCTGGTGGCGATGAGCGACGAGGCGCGCACCTGGTGCCAGGAGCAGCTACGCCTCCTGTCCGAGCTGGCGGAGACGGCGTCGACGGAGTTGCAGCTGCGGCATGCGCTGGCCGAGCGCGACATGCGCGAGCAGCAACTGCGCCACGACTCGCTGCACGACGGGCTCACCGGGCTGCCCAACCGGGCGCTGTTCATGAAGCGCCTGACGGACGCCTCGCTGCGCGCGCGGCGCACCGGCGATGGGCTTTTCGCCGTCCTCTTCCTCGACCTCGACGACTTCAAGCTGGTGAACGACAGCATGGGTCACCAGGTGGGCGACGAGGTGCTGGTGACGGTGGCGCGCCGCCTGGAGGAGTGCGTGCGCGGCGGCGACATCGTGGCGCGCCTGGGGGGCGACGAGTTCGCCATCCTCCTCGAGCGCGTGACCGATGCACGCGACACCGCGCTGGTGGCCGATCGCGTACAGCAGGCGCTCAAGGCGCCGATGAACATCGGCGGCTACGAATGGATCACCTCGGCGAGCATCGGCATCGTTCTGTCGAGTTCGGCCAGCGAGCGCCCGGAGTACCTCCTGCGCAGCGCCGACATGGCGATGTACCGGGCCAAGCACCAGGGGCGCGCCCGCTTCGAGTTGTTTGACCGCGCGATGCACGCCGAGGCGCTGTCGCGGTTGCAGCTGGAGACCGACCTGCGGCGCGCCGTCGAGCGACAGGAGTTCCTGCTGCACTACCAGCCCATCGTCTCGCTGGCGGACGGGCGGGTGCATGGGGTGGAGGCGCTGGTGCGCTGGAAGCACGCCGAGCGCGGGCTCATCCCGCCGGCCGAGTTCATCCCCGTGGCGGAAGAGACGGGGGCGATCGTCCCGCTGGGGCGGTGGGCACTGCGCGAAGCCTGCGCCGCCGTCACGGCGCTGCAGTCGCGCATTCCCACCGCCGAGGGGTTGCGCCTGTCGGTGAACCTCTCGGTGCGCGAGTTCGCGCAGCTCGACCTGGTGCGCGCGGTCTCGGCGATCCTCGAAGAGACCGGGCTGGCGCCGCGGCAGTTGCAGCTGGAAATCACGGAGAGCGCGATCATTGGCCAGCAACACCCCGCGCTGCAGACCATCGCCGAGCTGCGCGGACTGGGGGTGCGCATCCACCTCGACGACTTCGGGACGGGCTACTCGTCGTTGAGCTACCTGCACCGCCTCCCGCTCGACGCCATCAAGATCGATCGTGCCTTCACGACCTCGATGGAGCAGGAGGACCGCCCGCGGCACGTGGTGCAGGCGATCCTCTCGCTGGTGGGGGCGATCGGCCTCGAGGTCATCGCCGAGGGGGTCGCCACGGCCGACCAGTTGGCCATGCTGCGCCGCATGGGGTGCCCCTACGGCCAGGGCTACTTCTTCTCGCGCCCCATGCCCCTGGCGGAGATGGAAGAACTCCTGCAGCGCGATCCGCGCTGGTAGCGCCTAGGTCATCGCACCTCCCGCCTCGCCCGTCGACACCCCGGGGGGCAGCACCGCCGGCACCGCGCGATGCTCGGCCGTGTCGGCGTCCATCGCCGAGCCTAACGCGGGCGGCAGGAGCATGTACATCACCGGCGTCACCAGGCGCGACAGCAGCGTCGAGCTGATCAACCCGCCAATGATGACCAGCGCCAGCGGCGAGTAGAGCGACGAGCCCTGCGCCGCCAGCGGGAGCAACCCGCCGATGGCCGTCAACGTGGTGAGGACGATGGGGAGGAACCGGATCTTTCCCGCGGTCTCGATCGCCTGGTACAACGCCATCCCCTCCTCGCGCAGCTGGTTGGTGAAGTCCACGAGCAGGATCGAGTTCTTGATCTCGATCCCGATGAGCGCCACGAAGCCGATGACGGCGGTGAAGGAAAGCGTGTAGCCGCTGAGCAGGAGCGCGCCGATGCCGCCGATGATGCCTAACGGGATGACCGACGCAACGATCACCATCCCCTTGAAGGTGCGGAACTCGAGGATGAGGATGGCGAGGATGCCGAACGTGGCGAGGATGATCGCCGTGCCCAATCCGCCAAAGCTCTCCTGCCGCGACTCCAGCTCGCCGGCGGGGACCAGGCGATAGCCGCTGGGGAGGTCGAGGTCGGGGATGCGCGCCAGGACGGCCTTGGTAACGCGGTCGGTGTTGAAGCCGGTCTCGGTGTACGCGGTCACGGTCACGGCGCGCTCGGCGTCCTGGTGCACGATGCGCGGGGGCGACGATTCGAAGCGGACCGTTGCCACCTGGGAGAGCGGGACCTGCGCCCCTGAGAGCGAGGCGACGTGCACCTGGTCGAGCGCCGAGAGCACCTGGTGCTCGCCGCGCGGGAGGCGCACGGTGATGTCGTACTCCTCGCCGTCGTGGTCGCGGAACGAGCCGGCGCGCAGCCCGGCAATGCCGAGGCGCACCGTGCGGTCGATCTCCACGGTGGGAATCGCGAGCAGCCCCGCCTTGGCGCGATCGATGTCGAGCTTGAGGTCGGTGCGGTTCACGCGGAGCGGGTTCACCACGTCGCGCGTCCCCGCGGTGGTCGCCATCACCTTCTCCAGCCGCTCGGCGAGGGTGCGCAGCGTGTCCAGGTTCTCGCCCGTCAGCCGCAAGGCTATGGGTGCCTCGATGGGCGGCCCGTTCTCGAACTCCTTGACGAGGATGCGCGCGTTGGGGATCTGGTCGAAGCGGCGGCGCAGCGAGTCGAGCATCACGGGGGTGTGGCGCCCGTCGTAGGCATCGAGGAGGACGAAGAGCGCGCCCACGTTGGGGCGCTCGCCCCCCGGCAGGACGTTGTAGTACACCTGCGGGTTGCCGCGCCCCACGTTGGCAAAGACCGAGCGCACGTCACGCCGCTGCAGGAGCTCCTTCTCGATTTGCTGCACGACACCGTTTGTCGCGCCGAGCGACCAGCCGTCCGGCGTCTCCACCGTGATCATGAACTGCGGCGTCCCGGCGGCCGGGAAGAGCGAGAAGCCGACCACCGGGATGGCGGCGAGCGACGCGACGAAGAGCAGCGCCGCCACGGCCAGCGTGGTGCGCGGCTTGCCAAGCGCCCGGTGCAGCAGGCGCGAGTACGTGGCGTCTATCACGCGGTTGAGCCCGCGCAGGAAGATGTTGCCGTGCGCGTCGCGCTCCTCCTTGAGCACCACCGACGAGAGGAACGGGATGATGGTGAGCGAGACGAGGAGCGAGGCGAGGATGGTGAAGGTGACGGCGAGCGGGAGCCCGCGGATGAACTGCCCCACCGCGCCGGGGAGCATGAGGAGCGGGAGGAAGGCGAACATGAGCGTCGCCGTCGTCCCCAGCACCGCCACCGTGATCTGCTGCGTGGCGAGGATCGCCGCGCGCGTACGCGTGTGCCCCTCGCGCAGGAAGCGGGCGATGTTCTCCACCACCACGATCGAGTCGTCGACCAGGAGCCCCAGTGCGATCACGAAGCCGACGATGCTCAGCTGGTTGATGGTGTAGCCGGCTGCCTTGAGGAGCGAGATGCCGATGGCGAGCGAGAGCGGGATCGAGATCATCGTCACCCCCGCGGCGCGGAGCCCGAGCGGCAGGAGCGTCACGAGGACGAGGAGGATCGCCAGCAGGAAGTCGCCCCCCAGCTTCTGCAGGCGCGCCTGCACGTTGCGCGACTGGTCAAAGCCGCGCGCCACCGTCATGGTGGGGGGGAGGTCGCGCTCGAACCGGTCCAGCACCTCGTAGATCTCGTCGCGCACCTGCGAGATGTTGCGAGCGTTCTTCATGTTCGCGGTGATGAACGCGGCGCGCTCACCGTTGTATCGCCCCAGGTGCTTGGCCTCGGCGTAGCGCCACTGCACGTCGGCCACGTCCTGCAGCCGCACCGTTGCGCCTGCCGCACCGGCCACCACCGTCTCCCGCACCTCCTCGAGCGTCTGGTAGCTCCCGCTCGTCTTCACGTTGAACTTGCGCTGCCCGGCATCGACGCTCCCGCCGGGAATGTTCGCGTCCTCGCTCTGGATGGCCTGCAGCACCTGCGACACCGGGATGCGCAGCTGCGCCATGCGCCCGAGGTCGAGCGAGACCGTGACCTCGCGCGCCGGGATGGCCCAGGTTTGCACCTGTCGGACGCCGTCGATGCGGGACAGGCGGTCCTTGAGGCGGCGTGCCTCGCGCTCCATCTCGGCAAACGGGGCGGTGGGCGACACCAGCGCCAGCTGCACGATGTTGACGCGCCCGGCGTCGAACTGTCGCGTCTCCAGGCGCAACAGGTCGTCCGGCAGGTCGGGGCGCAGCGCGTTGAGCTCGCGCAGCACCTCCTCGTACTTCGCGTCGGCATCCACCTCGGCGTCGAACTCCACCTCCACCGTCGCCAGCCCGTCCTCGATCGTCGTGCGGATCGCCTTGAGCCGGTCGAGCTCCTTGATGCGCTTCTCGATCGGGTCGGCCACCAGTTGCTCGAGGTCGACCGGGCTCGCCCCCGGGTAGACGGCGGCGATCACGTACGTCGGCATCGGGAAGGTCGGGTCCTCGGCGCGCGGGATGGTGCGCAGCGAGAAGATGCCTAACGCGATGAGCGCGACCAGGACCACCACCATGAAGGGGCGGTTCCGGACGGAGAAGCGGGCGACGTTCATTGCCTGTCACCGCTCCACCCGTTGCGCACCGCGATGCGCGTCTCGTCGTCCAGATAGGCCGCACCGCGCACTACCACCCACTCCCCGGCCTCCACGCCCGACGAGAGCGCCACGCGATCGCCCACGATGCGGGCGATGTGCACCGCGCGTCGCGTCCCGCGGTCGCTCCCGCGCGCGACGACAAAGACCGCCGCCGAGTCGCCGTCGGCCTCGACCAGTGCCTCGAGCGGGAGCGTTGGAAGCGATCCTTCGCCGCGCGTCCGGATCTCGACGCGCCCGATGAGCCCCGACGCCAGCGGCTCGGCGCGCGACTCCAGTGCCAGCTCCACCGCGTACGTCCCGGTCAAACTCGACGCAGCGGAGGCGCGCTGCGTGACGCGCCCGCGATACCGCTCGCCGGGGAGTGCGTCGAAGGTCACGACGGCCGAGTCGCCCAGGTGCACGCGCACGGCATCGCGATCGGGGAGGCCGGCGCGCAGCACCACGCCCCGCTGCGCCGTGCGTACGATGAGCACCGCCGTCCCGGCCCCCACCACCTGGTTGGGCTCGGCCAGCCGTCGCAGCACCACGCCGTTGGACGGGGCGCGCACCACGCTGTGATCCAGGGCAAAGCGCGCCGCCTTGAGGTTCTGCTCGGCGACGGCCAGCGCGGTCGTCGCATCTTGCAGCTGCTCGGTCGTGGCGATCGAGTCGCGATGGAGCGCTCGCACCCGCGCCAGGTCGCGCTCTGCCTTGCCGCGCCCCTGCTCGGCCTTGGCGACCTCCGCCGACACCGGGACAGGCGACAGCTCGGCCAGGAGCTCGCCGGCGCGCACCGCCCTCCCTTCCTCCACCAGGATGCGGGCGATGATGCCACCGGTGCTGAACGAGAGCGGGACCTCCTCCTTTCCGCCGAGCGTTCCCGTGGCGATGACCGGCGGCGCCAGCGACTGGCGTTGCACCTGCTCGACGTCGACCGGGATGGCACGCGGCGACGTGTCGGAGGTGGCGGCGTTTCCGCGCCCGCAGGCTGCCGCCAGCAGCAAGAGCAGCGGCCACGCCGGGGCCCGTGACGCGCGCCGGCGGCTGGGAGTGGCGCGCGCGGGGCGCGCTTGGGCGGGGGCGCTGGACCTTGGGTCGCGAGGGGCGAGCATGTGAGGGCCGGCGGAAGGGTGCATGGTGTGCCGAGATTGGTTCTGCGTCATGCGCGGTGGTTCCTGCGTGCGCGCCTGCGGGTGTGCGTTGGCGCGTGTCCACTGCGCCGGCTTCACGGTCGCCCCGCCGCATTGGTGGCCGCCGCGAGGTCGTAGCTCGCGGCGGCACGTTCCAGCGCCACGCGGCGCAGGTAGTAGTCGTACCGGGTGATGACGAGGTTGAGCGCCGCGGTGGTGAACGTGGTGCGCGCATCGAGGAACTCGAGTTGCGACGCGGCCCCTTCCTCCTGCTTGCGCCTGACGAGTTCGAAGGTCCGGCGCGCGCTCTGCAGACGGTCCTCGGCGGTGCGAACGCCGCTGCGCGCCACCGCCGCAGACTGCCAGGCCGTCGTCACGTCGAGCGCGATGAGCCGTTGCAGCTCCTCGCGCTGCACCGCGAGACGCCGGGCGTCGAGCGCCGCCTGCTCGATGCGCGCCGCGTCCTGCCCGCCGTTGAACAGGTTCCAGGTCACCACGAAGCTGAGGGCGCTGAAGTCACGCGACCGGTCGAAGCGATACTCCTTTCCCTGCACGCCGTAGTCGAGCGCCACCGAGACGCTGGGAAGGAACGACCCCTGGGCCAGCCGCTCCTGCGCCGACACCGCGCGCCGCGCATGATCGACCTGTCGCAGCTCCTCGCGGCCAGTCGCGGCAGCGCGGCGCAAACCGTCGAGTGCCGGCAGCGAGTCGAAGCCAAGGTCGTGCTCGGCAATGAACGCCACCTCGTCGGACAGCGGGCGGTTGAGGAGGAGGTTGAGCGCCTCGCGCGACGCATCCGCCAGCTGCACCGACTCGTCGCGCCGCTGCTGCACCTCGCTCCGCTCGGCGCGCGCGCGCAGGATCATGTCGGGCGTGGCCTTCCCCGCCTGCACCAGGCGCTCGCTCACGCGCACCTGCTCGTCGAGGAGGAGGAGCGTGCTGTCGTACAGCGTCACCACCTGTCGCACCTTGGCGTACGTGAGGTAGCCCGACTTGATGTCGGCGGCCAGTTGCCGGGCCTGCACGTCGCGTTGCGCCACCTGGGCGTCGGCCAGTGCCGACTGCGCGCGATGCGCCGCAAGGATCGCCGGCTGGAAGACCGCCTGCGACACCCGCACCGTCGTCTCCGTCCGCATGGGGAGCGACATATCGATGTTGGTGGGGAAGGCGGGGCGCTGCAGGAGCTGGTTCAGCGCATCGAACGCCGGGTTGATCAGCGTCCCCATGTTGATGGTGTTGCCGCTGTACCGCGAATAGCGCGAGTTGAACGTCGCCGAGGGGAGCCAGCGGCCGCGCGCCTCGCGCACGGCGGCCTCGGCGCGTTGCACCGCGATTACCTGCTGCCGTCGCCCCAGGTTCTGTCGCAGCCCGCTCTCCACCAGGGCGTCGAGCGGCGACTTACCGCTCTCACGATCGCTCGACGCGCCCTCCGCCCTGGACGCGGGCACACCGGGCGGGGGCTGACCGGGCACACTGGAGGCGCTGGCAGCGCTGGCGACGATGAAGGCGACGGCGGCCACGAGGGCGCGCCGGCGAGCGGGGGCGACTGGCGAGCACGACATTTTGGAGCAACTCCTCTACTTTGCCATCGAAAGTAGAGGAAGTGCTCTACTTGTCAATACTAGAGTTGAATCTCTAATTTCGTCACAGCCCGACGCAGGAGACGGCGTCGAGCCGATTATGGGGGGTGCGCGCGTCGAGGGAGTGCCGGGCGCCGTGACCAGGATCCAGTTCCAACGGAGGACCGATGTCGAAACCAGCGACCGAACCCACCGACGAGGCGGCACCGGTACGGGCGCCGCAGCAGGACCGCGGCCACCGCCGGGTGGAGCAGATCCTCGACGCTGCCGAGTCGGTCTTTGCCGAGGTGGGGGTCGACGCTGCCACGACCAACGCGATCGCCGAGCGTGCCGGCGCGTCGATGGGGTCGCTCTATCATTTCTTCCGCGACAGGGACGCCATCGTGCTGGCGGTCGCGCGTCGCTTCGCGGAACGGATTCGCGATCGCAACGCGACCGCCATGTCGCCCGACGCGCTGCACGCCGAGCTCCCCGAGCTCTTTGACCGGATCATCTCCACGCACGCCCGCTTCATCGAGGAGACGCCGGCCTTCGGGATCGTGGAGGCGGTGATGCACCGCAAGTTTGGGGAATGCACGGTCAAGTCGCAGCTGGACGAGGCGATCATCGACCAGGTGAAGCGTTTCCTCGAGTTGCGGCTGCCACGCATGGGGGCCGAGCAGCGGCTGGCGGCCACGCGCCTCTCGGTGATCGCCGTGGGCGAGGCGTGCGAGCGTGTGCAGGACCTCTCGCCCGCCGAGCGTGACAGCATGCTGCGGGAGTTGCGCGACATGCTGGTGCGCTACTTCGAGCCGCTCGACCGTGCGTACGGCACGCGCGGGGGGTAGCGCGGTCGTCGCCGTGCTGGTGTCGGGCGTCGGCAGGGGCTAGCTTCGCCGTCGTACGACAACCACCCCTTACCCACACATCTGCATGGCCAACGACTCGGTGTCCTGGGGCGGCGTCGCGCTACGCGTCGTCGCGGCGGCGGTCCTCGTCTTCGCCACCTACAATCCGGAAGGCGTCTCGTTCTATCACTGGGCGATTGCCCCGGCCTTCCGCGACTTTTCCTCGTTCGGGGCGATGCAGTTCCTGGCAGGAGCGCTGCTCGTCGCCGGGTGGGTGGTCTTCCTGCAGGCCACGCGGCGCTCGATCGGGTGGGCGGGGGCACTCCTCGTGACCGCGATCGCCGGCGGCGTGATCTGGCTCCTCATCGAGAAGAATGTCGTGAGCGCCTCGAGCAGCCGCGGCATTGCGCACGTCGTGCTCATCGCGGTGTCGATCGTGCTGGGCGTCGGGATGTCGTGGTCGCACTTCTCGCGCCGCCTCACGGGGCAGGCCGACACCGACATCGTGTGAACGACGCGGCGCCCGCGCGGCGTTCGCGCGGGCGCCGTCAGCTGCAGTCGGCCGGGGCGGCCGGCGGGCGCGCCGCCTGGGACAGCTCGGCGTCGAGCGCCTGTCGCAGCGTGACCGTATCGACGCTGTAGTCCCAGTGCGGGTACACGAAGCGCGACTGCTGCTCCGTGCCCAGCACATAGCGCACGGAATGTTCCAGCGCGTCGGCCAGTGCGTTGTAGCAGGGGACGATGTAGCCGCGCTGCCCGAACTGGATGGTGCGTGCACCTGACGGGGCAAAGACGAGGTTGGTGAGCGAGGCGCCCACGGGGGCCACCACCACGGCTGCCTGCGAGAACAGGTCGCGCTGCTCGACCACCGTCATGCGCCCGGTCTCGACGCTCTCGAAACCGTACTCGCGGCAGACGCCCTCCACCTCCGCCTCGTTCGCCAGGCGGCGCATCGCGGCCGCCGAACTGCGCCGCACGTAGAGCCGGCGCGTCGGCGTCGGCGCGTCGCCCAGCGCCGGGAGCGTGAGGTGCCCCCGCAGCCATTGCCAGGTGGACGCGTCGGTGCAGCCGCCATCCTTGCGGTGCTGGATGAGCGTGAGTTCGTCGAACTCCGCCACCTCGTCCGGCGCCACCTGCACCACGCGATCGAGCGAGACGCCGAGCCAGCCGAGCGTCTCGACCTGGAACGGCTGCAACGGGGCAGGGATGACGAAGCGCACGTCGGGATCGGTCAGCAGCTCGGGAGCCGCGGCAAGGCGCCCCAGGCAGTCGGCAATCCAGTGGTAGTAGTTGGCGGCGAAGTTGGTCGCCAGGAGCACGGCGCGCCCCCCGCGCACTCGCTCGGCTGTCGGCGAGTGCAGGAGGATGCGTTGATCGGTGCTGGACCACAGGACGCAGTTGCGCCCGTGCGAGAGGACGGTCGGGATGTCGTGGCAGCGGGGGATCCCGAACTGCACGTCGGGTTCGTCGACCACCCCGTGGATATATGCCCGGTCGTGGCGATCGATGGCGAAGAACAGGTCGCCCACCACGCGCGCCTGGCGCAGCACGCGCACCTCCGAGCTCCCCGTGCGCACGGTCACCGAGCGGTCGTACTCGCGCCCCTCGTGGTGCACCCGATAGGGGATTCGCCAGTCGCGTCGCGCGCCGTCGGCCGCAACGGTGGACGGTGCCAGGGCGCCATCCACCCGGTACACTCCCTGTCGCCCGGCGCCGAGCGCCGGGACGAGCTCCGTCAGTTGCGGCTGGCGGAGCAGCTCGAGGGCGCGCTCCTCGTGATGGTCGGCAAAGGTGGCCAGTGCTCGCATCAGCAGCGTCCCCGCGGTCCCCTCGCAGGCGACAGCGCGCTCGGCGTTGGTGCGCGCCGCCGTCTCGAAGCCGGCGCGCAACTCGCACTCGGCGAGCGTTGCCAGCGCGATGGCGTCGTGCGGGGCCAGCGCGGCCGCCGCCTGCGCGAGGGCCTGTGAGCGCTTGAGGAACTCCGGCGCCAGCACCATCGGCGCGACATCGGGAACGCCGATGGCCCGGAAGTCGAGGCGTACCGGTTCCGCCTGGCGCGCGACGAGCGTGGCGTGGCGGATGTGCAGGAAGAGAAGGAGCTCCGCCGCCAGGCGCATCGTCTCCGCGTCGGGGCGACCGGCGCGCGAGAGCATCGTGGCGCAGGTGGCGAAGGCCTCGAGGTCGCGGTAGTCGTTTGCCTGGAGGAGGGCGAGCGCCCGGTACGCCGCGAGGTTGTCGGGGGCGATCGTGATCGCATCGCGCAGCGCTGCCTCGGCCTCGGGCAGTCGGTTGGCGCCCTTCAGCGCCTCGGCGTGTGCCACGAGGGCGTCGGCGGGGGCAACGGGGGCACTCTGCGGCGTCGGATAGCGGGTGGCGGCAGTCATGCGGAGCGCGCGGCTGGAAGTGTCGTCGAACCTGTCGTGGCGGGGGTTGCCGGGCAAGGCTCGAGGGAGGCGGGGGGCAGGTCCATGGATGGCGTCTCGTCAGGCAGCGAAGGCCGACGTCACATCGGCGCTGTTGGCGGGCGGGTGCACGCAGACGCTGGATTCGGCCACGAGGCGCGCCGCCTTGAGCCCCTGCATGTACGACCGCACGTCGCCCAGCCGAGGCGTGGGCGTCACGAGGGGAACGGAGTGGCCCGCTGCCACCAGTTGGTCTGCGGCCACGAGGGCCGAGAGCGAACCGCCGTAGATGATCGTCGTCACGGGGCGACCTCGTGTTCAGGCATGCGCGTAGTGTCCAACGACTGACAGCACCCCGTCGATCACGCGGTCGACGTCCGACGCTGTCATGGTGGGGGAGAGGGGGAGGCTGAGCACCGTCTCGCTGAGCCGCTCGGTGACCGGGAGCTCGAGGCGCTCGAGCGATGTCCCCGCCCAGGCGAGCTGCCGGTGCGGGGGGATGGGGTAGTGGACCAGGCACTCGATCCCGCAGCGGGCGAGGGCATCGCGCACGCCGTCACGCGCATCGCACCGCACCACGAAGAGGTGCCAGGCGTGCGTGATGTTGTCGGCGGCGACCGGAAGGATCAGCTCCGTCCCGTCGAAGGCAGCGCGATAGCGCTGCACGATGGAGCGGCGCGCCGCGTTCCAGATGGGGAGGTGCGGGAGCTTGGTGCGCAACACCGCCGCCTGCAGCGCGTCCAGGCGCGAGTGCACCCCCAGTTCGTCGTGGACGTACTTCATGGCGCTCCCGTAGTTGCGAAGCGAGCGCACACGCGCGGCGAGTTGCGCATCGTTCGTCGTGATCGCGCCGCCATCGCCTAACGCACCGAGGTTCCTGCCCGGGTAGAACGACCACGCGGCGGCGTCGCCGAACGAGCCGACGGGGCGGCCCCCGATCGCTGCACCGTGTGCATGGGCCGCGTCCTCGACGAGGGCGAGGCGAAAGCGGGTGGCCAGCGCCCGCAGCGCCGCCATCGGCGCCGGGTGCCCGTACAGGTGCACGGGGAGGATGGCCCGCGTGCGCCCAGTGATGGCGGCGCGCACGGCACCCGGGTCGATCGTGTACGCCGTGGCGTCGACGTCGACCGGCACCACCCTGGCACCTACCGCCGTCCCGGCGAGCCAGGTGGCAATGAAGGCCCAGCCGGGGACGATCACCTCGTCGCCGGGCCCGATCCCCAGCGCGCGCAGGGCGAGCGTGATGGCGTCGAGCCCGTTGCCGACGGTCACGCAGTGACGTGTCCCGGTCACACGGGCAAACTCCGCCTCGAACCGCTCCACCTCCTCGCCCAGGACAAACGTCCCGCGGTCGAGGACGCGCGCGAGTGCCTGGTCCAGCTCCCCGCGGATCGACGCGTGCAGGCGCCCCAGGTCGTAGAAGGGGACGTTAGGCGATGCCGGACGCGCGTCCGTCATGCGGCCGCCCCCACGCCAACCCCGACTCCAACGCCCGGATGCATTCCGGGACCCAGGCGCCGGCTGTCGCACCCCTCGCCCAGCACCTGCGTGGCCCAGCGCTCGTTGGCTACGTACCACGCCACCGTCTCGCGCAATCCCTCCTCGAAACTGCGCCGCGCCGACCAGCCAAGTTCCGCCGACGTGTGCGACGGATCGATGGCGTAGCGGGAGTCGTGTCCCGGTCGATCGGTGACGTGCGTGATGAGCGAGCGGCGGGGCGCGCCGGCAGGTGCAAGCGCGTCCACCGCGTCGCAGATGGCGCTCACGACCTCCTGGTTGGTCCGCTCCGCCCCCCCGCCAAAGACGTACGTGCGCCCCACGCGTCCGCGCTCGAGCGCCGCCACCAGGCCGCGGGCGTGATCGTCGACGTGCAGCCAGTCCCGCCCCTGGCGCCCGCTTTCATAGACGGGAATCGCTTCGAGCGCCAACGCCTTGCGCACCGCCACCGGAACCAGCTTCCCCTGAGATTGGTAGGGGCCATACTGGTTGGAACAGTTGGTGACGATGACCGGGAGGTCGTAAGTGTGATGCCAGGCGCGCGCGAAGTGAACGCTCGCCGACTTGGATGCGGCATAGGGCGAACTGGGACGGCAGGGCGACTCGAGCGAGAAGCTCCCCGTGTCGTCCAGCGCGCCGAACACCTCATCGGTCGAGACGTGCAGGAAGCGGAAGGCGCTGCGTCGCTCCGGCGGCGACGCATTCCAGTAGCGCGTGGCCTGTTCCAGCAGCGTGAAGGTTCCCACCACGTTGTTGTGCACGAGGGCCGCCGGGCCATTGATCGAGCAATCGACGTGCGACTCCGCCGCCAGGTGCATGATCGCGCGCGGCCGGTGCCGGCGCAGCACCGCCTCGACCTGCGCGGCATTCGCGACGTCGGCACGCTCGAACGCGTGCAACGGTGAGGTCGCGGCCTCACCCAACGAAGGAATGTGCCCCGCGTGGGTCAGCGCATCGACCGTGACCACCGGGAGCCCACGCTCCAGCACCAGATGGCGCACGAGCGCCGATCCGATGAAGCCTGCCCCGCCGGTGACGAGAATGGGTGCGTCGCGCACGAAGTGCCCCTGATGATTGTCAGTCGCCGACCGCCTGTGCGGAGGTCGCAACGACGCGGAAAAGGCAATCCGGGGGCCAAGGGGCGGGATGCCGGGCCCTGCAGCAGCTCCGTGTGCGCTAAGTGCTTGGGTCGTTGGTTGTTAGGCGTGGACCGAGTGTCCTGCCGTGGCCGTGTAGTGTGCCTCTTCACGACCGTCGCGGAGGAGGTGCCCGGGAATTTCCTGCCGGGATACAGAGCACTCCAGGCCCCTGGCGGTCAATTGTGCCGACGCGCACCGGCGCCGCCCGCCCAGCCGTGACTCGATTCGTCACCGGACCGTCTATTGAGCAGCGTCCCCATGACCATCCCGTACCGCTCCACCAACCCCGAGGCGTCAGCCGCCATCGGTGACCACTTGGCGTACCCGCCCGGGAGGCGGCACGCCTGGGGGGCGCGCCTCGCGTCGGTCATCGCCGCGGGAATCGGCATGGTCGTGCTGGCGGGGTGGACGCTGGATGTCGCGGCACTTCGCGCCGTTGCGCCGGCGGGCGCCGCGTCCGTGAATCCCGCCGCGGCATTCTGCTTTGTCGCGTTAGGCCTGGCGCTGTGGTGGTTCGTCACCCGTGAGTCGTCGTCTACCGAGTGGCAGGCCGCCCGCCTCCTCGCCGCCGTGGTCGGCGTCGTCGGCGCGCTGCGCATCGTTGGTGCCCTCGCCGGGCACTCGGTGGGGATCGACACGCTCCTCTTTCACGATGCCATGAGCGCCACGCTCGACGGCCGCGGGAACCGGATGGCACTCGCTCCCGCCGTCAACTTCCTCTTCCTGGGCGTGGCGCTCCTGCTCGTGGCGCGGCGTGAGTCGGGGAGCGAGGCGCTGGCGCAGGTCCTGGCCACGCTGGTGCTGGCCTGCTCGCAGGTGGCCTTGCTGGCGCACGCCTACCGCAGCGGATGGTTTGAGACGATCGGTCACTTCAACCGCATGGCGGCGCCAACGGCGATCGCCTTCTCGGCGGCCGCCGTCGGCGTCCTCGCACTGCGCCCCCAGTCGGGGATTCTCGCCGTCACCCTGAGCGACGGCCCCGGCGGTGCCATGGCGCGCGGGCTCCTCCCCGCCGGCTTCATCGCCCCCGCGCTCTTTGGCTGGGTCGCCATCTGGGGGCTGCGCGCGTCGGATCGGCAGGACCAACCGGCGCTCATGGTGATGCTCTTCGTGGTGGCGATGATCCTCGTCTTCGTTGGACTCATCGCCTGGAACGCCACGCAGCTGCATCGCACGCACGTGGAGCGCGTGCACGCCGAGGCGGCGCTGCGCGACAGCGAACTCCGCTTCCGGCTGTTGGCGGAGAACGGGAGTGACGTGGTCTCGCTGCACGATCCTTCGGGGCGCGTGGTGTACATCTCGCCCTCGTGCGAGCGCGTGCTGGGTTTTGCGCCGGAAGAGGTCATGCGCATGAGCCCCTTCGCGCTGGCCCACCCCGACGATCGTGAACGCCTGCGCCGCCACTTCGATGACCTGCTGCGTGGCGCGCGCGTGGCCGCCCTCTCGTGCCGCATGCTGCACAAGACGGGGCAGCACCTGTGGCTCGAGATGATGTGGCGCGCCATCGTGGACGAGGACGGACGCGTGTCGCGCCTGCAAGCCTCCTCGCGCGACGTCACCGAGCGCAAGGACTACGAGCGACAGCTGGAGGAGACACGGCGCAAGTTGCAGGTGCACCAGGAATCGCTCCTCGAGGCCAACGCGCGCCTGGCGGCACTGGCCTCGCATGACGCGCTCACCGGGCTCAAGAACCGCCGCGCCTTCGAGGAACGGATGGTGGAGGAACTGGCGCGCATCCGGCGCACGGGACAGCCGGTCACGCTCCTCCTCCTCGACATCGATCACTTCAAGTCGTTCAACGACTCGTTCGGGCATCCGCGCGGCGATGTCGTGCTGCGCGACGTGGCGCGCCTGCTCAGCCGCGCCATCCGCGACACCGATGTGGCGGCGCGCTATGGCGGCGAGGAGTTCGCCATCGTGCTCCCCAACACCGGGATCGACGGCGCGTACGAGATGGGTGAGCGGTTGCGCCTCGCGATCGAGGGGGCGCCGTGGGCGGAGCGGTCGATCACGATCAGCGTGGGGGCGGCGACGGCCGAGCATCAGGGGGCGAACCTGGCCGAGCTGCTGGAACAGGCCGACCGCGCCCTGTACCGCTCCAAGCAGGGCGGGCGGAACTGCGTGACGCTGGCCGACGCGGCGTAGGACGCGCCGGCGTGCCCTTGCCGCACCGGTAGCAGGCGATAATCTCCGCGCACCCCCGTGCGTGGCGCGCCGAATCCGGTGTGTGCGCGGCGCTCGGCGCTCTCCACTTCATCGGCTCCCCGCATGTCTCCTCGCTCCGGCCCGCGCCATGGCCTCGTCGCGCCCGCGCTCCTCGTCGCGCTCGCGCTCCTCGACGCGCTCGCGCTCCTCGTCGCCCTCCCCGTGGCCGCGCAGCCCAGGCGGCCGTTGCAGCCGACGGATTTCTACCGCATCAAGGACGTCGGTGCCCCGCGCATCTCCCCCGATGGCGCCTGGGTCGCGTACACCGTCACCACCACCGACTCGGCCAAGGACAAGAGCGACAGCGACGTCTGGATGGTGAGCTGGGACGGGACGCGTACCCTGCGCATGACGTCGTCGCCCGAGGGAGAAGGGAACCCGCGCTGGTCGCCCGACAATCGTTACCTGTCGTTTGTCTCCGGGCGATTCGAGAGCAAGGGCGGGCAGATCTGGCTCCTCGACCGGGCCGGTGGCGAGGCGGTGCGGCTGACCGACCTCAAGGGGGGCGTCGCCGACTACCAGTGGTCGCCCGACGGGGCGCGCATCGCCGTCGTCTCGCACGACCCGGACCCCGAGGAGGGAAAGCCCGACTCGGCCAGGAGCAAGAGCCCCAAGCCGATCGTCATCGATCGCTACGCCTTCAAGCGCGACTATGCGGGCTACCTCGATCGCCTGCGCGACCACATCTGGATCGTCGACGTGGCGACGAAGAAGGCGGTGCAGCTGACGACCGGCGACTTCGACGATCGCACCCCGCGCTGGTCGCCGGACGGCAAGCGGATCGCCTTTGTCTCGTCGAGGGAAGGGAAGGACCCGGACCGGGAGAACAACTCCGACCTCTACGTCATCGACGCCAACCCGGGGGTCACGCCACCCCCGGCGCCATTGCGCCTGACGAGCTGGAATGGCGATGACTCGGGTCCCGCCTGGAGCCCCGACGGGCAGTCGATCGCGTACCTGCAGTCGAGCGAGCCGCGCCTCTCGGCCTACTCGCAGGACCAGGTCGCCGTCATCCCGGCAGCGGGCGGCGCGCCGCGCTACCTGGCGCCCACCCTCGATCGCGACGTCAGCGACCTGGCCTGGTCGGCCGACGGTGCAACGATTCGCTTCCTCCTCGGCGACGATCGCGCTGTGCACCTGGCGGCGATCCCGGCAGCCGGCGGCGCCGTCACGCGGGAGCTTGCCGGGCGCCGGGTGATCGGCACCTTCGACATTGCACCCGGCGGGAGAACCGTCGCCCGCGCCGGGACGGCCACCACCGCCAGCGAACTCTTCGCCGTGGAGAACGGCACGCTGCGCGCCCTCACGCACGTCAACGATTCCCTCTTCGCGCAGCTCGCCCTGGGCAGCACCGAGGACATCGACTTCAAGAACAAGGATGGACTCACCGTCGGTGCGCTCCTCGTGAAGCCGGCCGGCTTCCAGGCGGGGAAGAAGTACCCGATGATCCTCTGGATCCACGGCGGCCCCAACGGGCAGGACCAGCACTCCTTTGCCTTCCAGCGCGAGCTGTACGCCGCCAACGGCTATCTCGTGCTGGCGGTGAACTACCGCGGGAGCAGCGGGCGCGGGCAGGAGTGGAAGAAGGCGATCTTTGCCGACTGGGGGAACAAGGAGGTGCAGGACCTGCTGGCGGGCGTCGACCACGTCGTCGCGTTAGGCGTTGCCGATCCCGAGCGCCTTGCACTCGGCGGGTGGAGCTATGGCGGGATCCTCACCGACTACACCATTGCCACCACCCCGCGCTTCAAGGCCGCCACCAGCGGCGCGGGGAGCGCACTCCAGACCACGATGTACGGCACCGATCAGTACATCTACCAGTACGAGAACGAGCTGGGGACGCCGTGGAAGAACCCGCGGCTCTGGGAGAAGCTCTCGTATGCCTTCTACAAGGCCGACCGCATCAAGACGCCGACGCTCTTCATGGGGGGCGAGAAGGACTTCAACGTGCCCATCACCGGCGGCGAGCAGATGTACATGGCGCTCAAGTCGCAGGGGATCGACACGCAGCTCGTCGTCTACCCGGGGCAGTTCCACGGCATTGCGCGCCCCTCGTTCGTCCTCGATCGCTACCAGCGCTACCTCGCCTGGTACGACAAGTACCTGCGACCGGTGACGCCGTGACGCGGGGACGCCCTGACGCGGTGAACGCGATGCTCGTTATGCGCGCGCCAGCAGGCCGGCAAAGAGCTGGCAGAGGATGGCGCCGACCACCGTCATTGCCACCCCCCACGCGAGGAGCTGGTTGAAGAGCTGCTTCGACTCCGCCGCCCCCGAGACCGCCGCGATGCACAGCGCACCTAGCGTCGACAGCGGCGACACATCGACCAGCGCCGAGCCGACGTTGATCGAGAGCGCCACCGCCAGCGGGTCGCCACCCCCCACCTTCTCCACCAGCGTCGCCGCGGTGGGGAGGAAGGCGGGGAGCACCACCCCCGACGTGCTGCTGTACGTCGAGATGGCGCCGGTCACGAAGGCAATCATCCCGTTGAGCGTCTGCGGCGTGGCCATGCGGGCCAGGAGCGTCGTGAAGAGGTCCATCCCACCGGTCTTCTCGAGGAGGGCGATGAGGAGCGAAACGCCGCTCACCATCAGGATCACCCCCCACGGGACCTTCCGGATCGCCGCCGACTCGTCCGCGCACCGCGCGAAGAGGAGGATCGCCGTCGCCCCAAAGGCCGAGAGCCCCAGGTTGAGCTTGAAGCCGACCACGCCAACGATCCAGGCGACGATGACGAATGCGGTCAGGCGCTGCCCGGACGTCAGCGCGTCATCGGCCGCGGGGATCGCATCGCCGCCGGCAATTGCAGCTGGCGTGCGCGCCCTCCCGGCAAGCGCGAGGTAGGCCGCGGCCGCCACGAGCGCGTGCGCGGCGAAGTTGGCGAGCCACACGCGCCACTCGTGCCCGCCCAGCCCCCCCTTCGCCATGGCGTTGTTGGCAATGACGCCCACCGACGAAATGGGCGACAGGTTCCCGGCGTTTGCCCCGTTGGCCACCATGAGCGCGGTGAGGAAGCGCGAGATTCCCGTGCGCTCGCTGATCGCCATGGCGAGCGGGATGACCAGCGCCACGCTGGAAATCGCCCCCGGACCCACCGTCGAGATGAGGCAGGCGATGGCGAAGAAGAGGAGCGGGAGCACGCGCGCGTTGCCGCGCGCCAGGCGCACGGCGTGATGCGCCAGCCGCGCCAGCGTCTCGTTGGTGTCGGCAATCGAGAACAGGAGCGTGACGCCGGCCAGCGTGAGGAACAGCGTGACGGGGAAGCCGGCCATCACCGCATCGGGCTTGAGGCCGGCCACGTAGGTGCCGATGAGCCACGCCAGCGCGATGGCCAGCAGCCCGACATTGATGCGCGACGTCATCGAAAGGACGATCGCCACCACCAGCGCGAGGAGCGAGACGAGGGCCGGACTCATGTCCACGGCGGAAGGAGGTGCCGCTGCACCTTGCCTAACGCCGTGCGCGGGAGCGCGGCAACACGCACGTAGCCTCGCGGCACCTTGAAGCTTGCCAGGAGCCGCCGGCACGTCGCGTCCAGCGCCGCCACCGCGGCGTCGTCGTCGGCCACGACATAGGCCACCGGGAGTTCGCCGCGCCGCTCGTCAGGCACCCCCACCACCACCGCCTCCCTTATTCCCGCGCTCTCCAGCAACACCTCCTCGATCTCCCGCGGGTAGATGTTGAATCCCCCCGAGATGATGAGGTCCGATCGGCGCCCGCACAGCGTGTAGTAGCCGTCGGCCGAGCGCATCGCCAGGTCGCCCGTGCGGAACCAGCCGTCCGTGAACGCCTCGGCGTCGGCGTCGAGGCGGCGCCAGTAATGGCGAATCACGTTGGGGCCGCGCACCAGCAACTCCCCCACCTCGTCCACACCGACCGAGGCGCCGTCGGGGCGCACGATGCGCGTCGAGACGCCGGGAAAGGGGAGCCCCACCGAACCGGGGCGTCGCTCCATCGCGTACGGGTTGCCAATGTTCATCAGCGTCTCGCTCATCCCGTAGCGCTCGAGGATCGTGTGACCGAAGCGCGCGCGGAATGCATCCAGCGTCGCCGCCGGGAGCGGCGCCGAGCCGCAGACGAAGAGGCGCATCGCCCCCCCGATGCGCGCCGCCACGTCGGGGGAGAGCTCGAGGAGACGCACGTACACCGTCGGGACACCAAAGAAGAGCGTCGGCCGGAACGCGTCGAAAAGCTCGGCGGCGCGCGACACGTCGAAGCGCTCCGCCAGCCGCATCCGGCACCCGGTGATGAGCCAGGTGATGACGCCATTCCCCAGCCCGTGCACGTGGAAGAGCGGGAGGACGGCGAGGTAGCGGTCCTCACTCGTTATGCGCCAGCACGCCGCGAGGTTCACCCCGTTGGCGAGGAAGTTGTTGTGCGAGAGGACCGCGCCCTTGGAACGTCCCGTCGTTCCCGATGTGTAGACGATCGCTGCCGCGTCGTCACCGTCGATCACGCGGCGCACGGCGGCGCCCGACGACTCCCCCGCGTGCCGCGCCAGCACGTCCACGTCCCATACCGCGGTCGGCGCGGGGAACAGCGCGGCGCTCTCGCTCCCCGCGACCACCACGGCTGCGGGCTCCGCATCGGCGACGATGTGCGCGATCTCGCGCTCGCGGTACAGGATGTTGATCGGGACGACGATCACCCCAAGCTTCGCGCACGCCACGAAGAGATCGATGAACTCGACGCGATTGGCGAGATACAGCGCCAGCCGGTCGCCCTGCCGGAGGCCGCGACGCTCCAGTTCGCGCGCCATCCGGTTGCTTCGCGCGTCGAGTTCGCCGAAAGTCAGCGTCTCGACGGAACCATCCGGGCGCTCGTGCTCCAGCGCCGGCACGTCGCGGCGCCCCTGGAAGGAGAGGTCGAACAAGTCGAGGAGTTGCATCGCGGCGCTAACCTACCGCCCGAGCGACGCGACGCTAGGCGAACGTTCACCCTCCCGAACGACTCGATGCCCCGGAGGATCGCTCCCCCGGGGCAGCCTTGCAGCAAACGCGCGAGCAGGCCCCGCGATCAGGGCGCCGGTCAGAGCACCGGGACGGTCACGTTGTGCTCGCCGCGTTCGTACACCACGCTCGCCCGTCCCACCAGGAGCGGGTCCAGCGGACCGATCGCGTCCAGGTCCTTCTTGGCGTATGGCAGCTTGAGGAGGACGTAGCGCATGGCGTTGAGGCGCGCGCGCTTCTTACAGTCCGACTTGAGGACGGTCCACGGCGAGTCGGTGGTGTCCGTGTAGAAGAACATCGCTTCCTTCGCCTTGGTGTACTCGCTCCACTTGTCGATCGAGGCCATGTCGACCGGCGACAGCTTCCACTGCTTGAGCGGATGCGACTTGCGCTCGCGGAAACGGCGCTTTTGCTCCTCGCGGCTCACCGAGAACCAGAACTTGATGAGGTGCACCCCGCTGCGCACCAGGTTGCGCTCGAACTCGGGACACTGCCGCATGAACTCCGTGTACTCGTCAGGCGTGCAGAAGCCCATCACGCGTTCCACCCCCGCCCGGTTGTACCACGACCGGTCGAACATCACGATCTCGCCAGCGGTGGGAAGGTGCTGCACATATCGCTGGAAGTACCACTGCCCTCGCTCCACCTCGCTCGGCTTCTCCAGCGCCACCACGCGCGCGCCGCGGGGATTGAGGTGCTCGGTGAAGCGCTTGATCGATCCCCCCTTGCCGGCGGCGTCGCGCCCCTCGAACAGGATCATCACCTTCTGCCCGGTCGACTTGACCCACGACTGCAGCTTGAGCAGCTCGACCTGCAGCCCGTACTTCTGCTTCTCGTAGTTCTTGCGCGACATCAGGTTCTTGTACGGATAGCCGCCGGATCGCCAATCCTCCGACAGCTCCGCGTCCGCGCGCGCCGAGCGGGTCTTCTCCGCCTGGCGCCCGTAGCTCATGATCGATTCGCGCAGCGCCTCGACGTCGTCGATCGATGCCCCCTTCATGATCGCGTCGAGCCCGTCGATCAGCTCCGTGATGTTCCCGGGCGCGGTGTGCGAGATGATGTCGGTCACCGCCGTCGCCTTCGAACTCCGCGCGGCCTCCACCGCCTCCCCTACGGCATACTCCGCAATGCGGGAGCGGGAGAGCGATGGCGCGATGTCGCCGGTTTCAACCTTGCGCGTGCTGCCTGGGCGAATGGGGCGTCGCGCACCCTTGCCGCCGGCGCCATGCTTCGCGCCGTTGCGTCGCTTCGCACTCGCCTTGGATTCGACCTTGCCCGGCTCTTGCTGGCCAACCGTCATCTTCGCCTTCACGGCGGCGCCTGCGCGGTCGGTCGCGTCGGTCCTGGCGCCCTTCGCGCTGGCGGCTGGCACAGCCTTCGAGGCGGGCCGCTTGCCGTTGGTGCTCATGAGTTCACGTAAGGAATGGGAGACAGGAACAGACACGACCCCGGCGTCCTTGTGCTCGGCGCGGGTGGCATCCCGATGGGGGACGAAACGCCTCCATCATCCGCAACCTTCACCCTCCGCGCGGGGACAGGTAGCCGTTATCCCCCTGACACTCGGGAGAGGTGAAGCCTGACACGGGGAGGGGCGAGCGCTGCTACGCTCCAGGCCGCCGGGAACGCGCCAGAGGATGGACACCCCAACCGTCCGAAGCACCGGAAAACCTTCCACCGCTCCCCTCGCCCTTCAGGCGCGCTGGCCCGCATCGCCCTCCGCCAGCTGCTCGCCCACCACGTTCACGCACAGCACCGTCACGAAGATCGCCATCCCCGGGAAGATGGCGAGCCACGGCTCCGACGTGAGCGTGGTCTGCGCCTGGTACAGCATGTTCCCCCAGCTTGCGGCTGGCGGCTGCACCCCCACCCCAAAGAACGACAGCGCCGACTCCATCAGGATCCCGCGCCCCACGGCCAGCGTCGCCGAGACGGCGATCGTCCCCAGCACGTTGGGGAGGATGTGCCCGGCCAGGACGCGCCACGCCCCCACGCCGGTCGCCTGCGCGGCCTCCACGAAGCCGCGAGCGGCAAGGGAGAGCACCTCCGCGCGCACCACGCGCGCCGTCTCCATCCACCCCGCCGCTCCCACCAGGACGATCAGCAGCGGGATCGACGGCTGCAGGATGGCCGCCACGATCATCAGGAAGGGGAGGCGCGGGATGGCGAGCATGGCGTCGGTCAGGCGCATCAACGCCGCATCCACCCACCCTCCCACGAAGCCACCAATGGTGCCGACCGCCGAGCCTAACGCGACGGCGAGGAGCGCCGAGAGGAAGCCGATGGCGAGCGAGACGCGCGCCCCCGACAGGACGCGCGCCAGGACGTCGCGCCCCAACTCGTCGGTGCCGAACCAGTGCGCCAGCGACGGCGCCGCCCGACGCGCCGTGAGGTCCATCGCCTCGCTCGCGGACCCCGCCACCAGCGGCACCACGATCGCCGCCATCGTGAGGAGCGCCAGTGTCGCCAGCGCCCATTGCACGCCACGCGGCAGCGCTCCCCAGCGCGAAGGCGGCGCAGCTGCAACACCGAGCGCCGGTGCGGTCACGCGCGCACCCGTGGGTCGAGCAGGCGGTAGCTCAGGTCGGCCACGAGATTCAGCACGATCACCGCGGTCGACGCGACCATCAGGAACGCCATCAGCACGGTGTAGTCGCGCCGCGCCAGCGCCTCGGTGAACAACCCGCCCAGCCCGGGCCAGGCAAAGACGCTCTCCGTCACCACCGCGCCCGAGACCATGATCGCCGCGTCGAGGAGCATGATCGTCACGAACGGCAGCAGCGCGTTGCGCAGGGCATGCACGAAGGTGACGCGACGATCGGGAACGCCGCGCCCGTGCGCCGAGAGGATGAAGCGCTGCGCCAGGACCGAGAGCATCGACGAACGCAGGTAGCGCGTCCAGACGGCGGCGTGCACGGTGGCCAGCACGGTGGCGGGGAGGATGAGGTGTTGCAGCCGGTCGGCCACACCGCCCCCCAGGATCGACGTCCGCCCGGACGAGGGGAGCCACCCTGACGAGACGGCGAACAGGAGCTGCAACAGGAGCCCGAACCAGAACGTCGGGAGCGAGATCCCCGCCAGCGACAACGCGCTCACGCCACGATCGAAGCGCGATCTCCGGCGCGCGGCCGCGAGGACGCCAGCGGGAACCGCGGCCACCAGGGCCAGTACCAGCGAGGCCACGATCAGCTCCAGCGTGGCCGGGATGCGTTCCGCCATACGCACCGTCACCGGACGCCCGTCGGAGAAGGAGAAGCCCCAGTCGCCCACCACGAATCCCTTGAGCCACGCGACGTACTGCACCGGAAGCGGGCGGTCGAGCCCTAACGAGCGCCGGAGCCGCTCGATGTCCTCGGGGCGGACGTTCGGGTTCTCCAGGTAGATCGCCAGCGGTCCACCAGGCGCCGCGTGCAGCAGCGCGAAGACGAGGACCGAGATGACGAGGAGGAGCGGGAGCGCCTGGGCCAGGCGTCGGGCAGCGACGGTGAGCACGCGGGGATTGTACCGCCGCGGCTCGGCAGGGCGCGAGTGGCGTTCAGTGAATCACCGTGATGCCGCGTCGATGCACGGGCGCCGCCGCGGTCACGCCGGCTCGTCGGGGAGCACCTCGAGCATGAGCGCGTCGAACGCCATTCCGTCGTCTCCGTAATCGAGCGCCAGTTCCGCCGCGTAGATCCCCGGTGCGTCGGGGAGCATCCACGTGACCGCGTCGCTCGTCGTGTCGGAGAGCGTCCCGGCGCTTACGTCCCAGGTGCGCAGGTGCGCGCCGCGATACGGCGTCTGCGCACGCAGCACGACGCGTCGCCCCACCTGCTCGGCGAGGATGATCTCCGCGCGCTGGCGCGCGGGGAGCGGCAGTGCATCGAGCGTGACCTGGGCCACCGTCGCCGAGTTGCGCGTGGCGGTCACGATGAAGTTGCGCCTGAAGGTGCACGACTCGCCACCGCCACTCGTGAGCGCCCCCTCGAAGGTGAAGGTGATGCTCAGCGTGGAAGCGCCGCCGAACGGGAAGGCGACAACGAATGGGGCGGCCGAGCCATCGGGAGGCGTGGTGATGCGCCCGATGGCGCCGCCGCTCACCGCGGTGATGCGCGGCGTGAGCCACACCCCGTTTGGTGTCACGTTGCGGATCTCGACGATCACGGAGTCTGGCGTGAGCGAGGCTGTGGCTTGCATCGTCTGCCCGCCGCTGACCGAGTTGCACTGCAGCGGTGGCGGGGCGGGGTCCACCGCGCCCAGCCCGCCGCCGTTGCCGTTCTTGCAGCTGCTGAGCCCCGCTGTCGCCATGGCCACGCCAGCGGCGCCGGCCGCCGCCTTGCGCAGCCCGTCGCCCACGTTCATGTCACACCTCGCTCGGCGCGAGCGGCGTCGGTGGTGATGCCCAGCGGCATCGGGAGCCGCTCGGTCGCAATGTCCAGCCCTGCCGAGGACCGCAAGGCACCCAGGCGCAACGTCTCGGCGGCCCATGGGAGCCTGCCGCCCTCGAGGGCGTTGGCCACGTCGCCAGATGCAACGCGATGCGTGGCGCCGCGCGCCGCGGCGACGCGTCGCTCCATCTCGCGGCGAAGCGCCTTGCACTCCGTGAGAAAGGCAAGGTCGGCGCGCGCCACGCGCCGGCTCAGTGCCAGGGTGAACGCCTTCACCTGTGCATGGTCGTCGAGTGCGACCGTCCGGGCAAAGTCGTACGCCGTTCGCATCGCCGCCACCGAGTCTTCCCCCACGCGGCGCGAGAAGTCGCGCACGCGTTCGTGCCACGCGGTGTCCCACGCGTCGGGATGGAAGTGACGCACCATCTCGTTGTCCACGCGGATCCCCATGTTGAGGTTGGCCACGCCGTCTGCCTTGAAGTTGCGCGAGGCGAACGCCGTCACCGAGATGCGAAAGAGCAGTTCCACGCGCGCGTCGCGCATCTGGTAACCCCAGGCGAAGTAGTCGCCCACCAGCCGAGCGTCGTGCTCGAGGATCTGCTTGAGCGGCGTCCCCGCGTAGACTTCGGCGCGGCAGAAGTTGAACGGGACGTCGGCGAACTCCGCCATGAAGTCGAGGTTCCGCGCGATCCCGCCCATCGTGGCCTCGGGATCGAAGATCAGGACATTGAACGAGTGATAGATGTCGAGTTCGCGGAACAGCTGCAACGCGCGCCGGTTGTCGGCCGACGTGATGCGCCGGTTGAGCGAGACGATCCCCTCGTCGGAGTTGGTCTCGATCCCGACATAGGTGCGGATGAGCCCCATCGACTTGAGGAGTTCGAACAGGTCGCGGTGCACGTCGTTGGGGCGACACTTGATGACGAGGGCGATCCCCGTCATCCCCGCCTCGCCGATCAGCGCCTTGAGCCGGCGGTAGCGCGCCAGGTTCTGCTCGCGCGAGGGGACGAAGAAGTTGTCGTCGTGGAAGACGAACAGGCGCACGCCGCGCCGGTCGTACTCTTCCTTCATCTCGGCAACGATGTTCTCCGGCGAGCGGCGGCGATAGCGCGCGCCGTCGGCATTCTCCGCGTAGGCATAGATGCAGCAGAAGGCGCAGTCCGCATAGCAGCCGCGGCTCCCCAGGATCGGGGCGACGTTGATCCCCATCACCTGCAGTGCCGGGCCGCGCCGATCGGGGAAGGGGAGGGTGTCGAGCGCCGGGATGCGCCGCTTGCCGCCGTCCACGATGCCGTCCGACGTGTCGCCCGTCGAGTCGCCCGTCGAGCGGATCACTGCGCCTTCGAGCGGGGCGAGCGGGGCGCCGGTTTGCAGCCGACGGCACAATTCGCGCAGCGTCTCCTCTCCCTCGTGTCGTACGACCGAGTCGATCGCCGGGTAGTCGCGCATGATGTGGCCGTACTCGAACGTGGCGAAGTGCCCGCCGACGGTGATGTGCGCCGTGCAGCCTGCTTCGCGCAGTCGCGTGGCGAGTGCCAGGGCGTGCGGGGCGTTCATCTGGAAGGGGACCGAGATCCCGACCAGCAACGGACGGAGCGCGACGACCTCGCGGACCACCCGCTCCACGTCGCCCGGTTCGTTCACCGGGCATATCTCGGAGCGAAGGCCGTCAGCCGCAACAGCGGCGGCCAGGTAGCGGAGCGACAGGTTCTCCTCGTGCTCGCTCCCGATGAGGGCGATCGTTGGGGGCACGGTGCCTCGCGTCGACGGGTCGTGAGTCAAGCGCGTCCGGATCGTGCGCGCGCCGCAGGTGGCGCGCGCGACGACGTACCATCCAGGCGCATCGGCTCCTGGCTATGACGCACCAGCCGAGCACAGCTAGCAGGTGCGGGATCCACCGGCGACGTGGCGATTACCGTCTGGCGTCGCTCGCCATCTCCCACTCCCACACGTTCCAGAAGATCCCGGTGTTGGTGGGGTTCCCCTTGAAGTTCCGCAACCCCGCGGGGACGGCATCCAGTCGCGTCACGTTGTACAACGGGATCTCGGGCGCCAACTCGGCCAGGCGTTGCTGCGCCGCGACCAGCAGCGCGCGTCGCGGACCCTGCGCCACGGTGCGGTCCGAGGCGTAGAGCAGCGTGTCCAGCGAGTCGTCGGCGATGTAGTTGATGTTGCGCCCGGCGGGAGGCGTGCGGTCCGAGGCGAAGAAGAGCGTGATCTCAGGATCGCTTGGCATGTGCCACCAGTGGAGCATCGCGTCGAACTTTCCCTCGAACCAGAGCGAGGAGATCGACGTTCCGTCCACCAGCTGGATCTTCACGTCCACGCCGACGTCCTTGAGCTGACGCTGCACCGCCTGGGCGATGTTCTCGCGGATCGCGAACCCTGCCTGTGTCATCAGCGTGAAGGCGAGCGGCTTTCCTCCGTTGTCCCTGATGCCGTCGCCATTCGAGTCCTTCCAGCCGGCGTCGTCCAGGAGCGCCTTGGCCGTCGTCACGTCGAACGGGTACTTCCGTACGCTGTCGGTGTAGGCCCACGACAGCGGCTGGATCGCGCCGTCGATCACCGGCGCCAGCCCGTCGAGCACCGTCTGCGTGAGGAGTTCGCGGTCGATGGCATGGATCAGGGCGCGTCGCACGCGCACGTCACGGAACGCCTCCACCGAGCGCTCGTTGAGCGTGATGTGCTCGTAGGAGTTGCCCATCATTTGGTGAATGGTGAGACCGGGGACGTCCTTGAGTTCGCGGTACTTGTCCCACGGCACCAGGGCGGCCACGTGTGCCTCGCCGCTCTTGAGCTGGTTGATGCGCGTGGTGGTGTTGGGGATGAACTTGAAGAGGATGCGCTTGATCTTCGGGTACTCCGCGCCGCGCCAGTAGTGTTCGACCTTGTCGAGGAGGATGTACTCGCCCGTCTTCCACTCCGTGACCCGGTACGGACCCGTGCCTAACGGGTTGCGGTTGTACTCGGTGGCGTTGTCGATGTCCTTCCCTTCCAGCACGTGCCTGGGGAGTGCGCCACGCACGAACTGGATCTCGTAGGGGGCGTAGGGCTCCTTGTAGTGCACGATGGCCGTGAGCGAGTCGGGCGTGTCCACCGACGTGATCCGGTCGAAGCCATCGGTGCTTTCCGGGTTGTAGTCGGGCGAGTTGATGGCATCGACGGTGAACTTCACGTCGGAAGAGGTGAACGGGACGCCATCGTGCCAGGTCACGCCGGGGCGAAGCTTCCAAGTCACGTCCATGCCACCGTCCGGACGCATCACCACCCCGCCGTTCTCCGGCGTTGGCACCTCGGTGGCCAGCAACGGGACGACGTTCATCTTCTCATCGGTCGTCACCAGCCCTTCCACCACGCAGGTCTGCACGTCCTCGAGGATGTGCGTGCTGAAGCGGTTGAGCGTATCGGGCTCGCGGTCGTAGGCGATGATGAGGACGTCGTTCGACGCCACCACGTCCCCCCGAGCGCCCTCACGGGCGCACGCGGCGAGGGCGAAGGCGAGCGTGGCGAGCGCCAGGGCGGCCGAGCGCCGGCGCCAGGGGCGGTTAGGGGAGGAGAGCTTCACGGTCTCGCGTGATTTCGGTACGAACGCTGCGATTATGATTCAAGGGGTCAGAGTCACCGAACCAAATTCTCGCTGACTCTGACCCCGTGTAAGTGGCAGGAGGGCAACAGCTTACTCCCCGCCCATCAGCCGCCCGGCGAGCGCGACCGGTATCGAGCCGAACGACAATAACCGATCGTGGAACGCCTGCAGCGAGCCTCCCCCTCCCCCCCGCTCCCGCGCGCGCAGCGCATGGATCTGCGACGTCCCCAACCAGTACATGAGCGCCGTCCCCGGGAACATCGAGTTCTTCACCGCTTCGGCGTGCGCCGCCGCAGCGCTCATCCCCACCTCGCGCGCGTACAACCCCACCGCATCGTCGAACGAGCGGCGCCCGGTGTGGAACTCCAGGTCGACCAGCGCGCGCGCCAGCATGCGCACGCGCGTCTGCTGCTCCGTCACGCGCTCCTCGCTCGTCAGGAAGCTGCACTCCTCCATCAGGTCGGTCGCGTAGCATGCCCACCCCTCCGCCATCGTCCCGCCCAGGAACATCCCGATGCGCGACGCGCAGTCGACGGCGGCAATGCGACCCAGCTGCAACGGCGCGCGCGACGCATGCCAGTTCTGCACGTGGTGCCCCAGTGCGCCATGATGGACCACGTGGTTGAGCTTGATGACGCTGTCGTTCCACGCCCGGAGGTGGCGCTCCAGCGCCTCGGCGGCGAGCCCCTCGATGGGCGGCACGACATAGTCGTGCAACGCCGGCCACTCCAGCGGCGCCGGCGACCGATAGTAGAGGTAGTACAGCTGCGGCGCCGCCTCGCGCGTGGCCTCGGGAAACGGGACGTAGCGAATGGGCGCCTCGGGCCACGTGACCAGCGCGTGCGCTGCCGCCATGTCGTGGCACGACGCCCACACGCGCTGGAACGACGCGTAGTACTCGTCAGGCGCCGGGTGCGCAGCCGCGAGTCGTTCCTGCACGCCGGCGACGCCGCGCGCATCCACGCCCCGCGCCATTTCGTCCAGGCGCGCACGCTCGGCACCGAACGCCTCGCGCACCTCGGCCAGCAGGTCGTCCACGCTTCGCTCGCACCAGTGCCCGCGCCGCACGAGCAACGCCAGCATCTCCTCACCGCACCGCCGCGCCCCCTCCTCGTCGCGCGCCAGGCGCGCCACCTCGGCGGCGAAGCCCTCCAGCGCGCCTAACGCCGCGTCGCCCTCGCGCCGCAGCGCGTCGTCCAGCTCGGCGGGAATCCCCGGCGACGCGCGCCAGCGATCGAGCCCGGCACCCAACAACGCCCGCCCCCCATCGCACTCCCGCAGCGCCTTCTCCGCCCACGGCGCCGGCACCGGCGCCCCGGCGACCGCGGCCAGCGCCGAGGCGAGAAAGCGCGGCAGTTGCGCCAGGCGGGCGCGCATCATTCGCGCGCGCTGGTCGACAGGTGCAAAGTCGCGGATCATCAGCGAGATGATCGCGAATAGCGCCTCCCCGATAACCAACGACGGATTGCCGCGCTGGAAGTGCCGCCCCTCGAGCTCCGCGAGCTGGATCTCGAGAAACGAATCGGCCAGCGCGAGGTCGATCGCGACCCAGTCGCGTTTGGCGATGGCGTCACCGAGCGGCGCCGTCAGCTGCTGCGCCACCTGCGCGCGCAGCCCCCGCATCTCCCCCGTGATTCGTTCCACCCCCGCCGCCGACCAGTCCGGGAGCCGATGATCGTGCGCGTGCATCCCCGTGAACGTCGCATTCACCGGCCGCGCCGCGTAGTAGTGCTCGAGAAACGCATTCAGCGTCGGCTCTCGCTCGTCCATTCGCTGCTGCTCCCCCCCCACCTCCGCCCCCCCAATCACCCCGTGCACGACGCCGCGCGCGCCCCCGGGGCGCGCACTCCCGTCCCCCGTCCCCCGTCTCCCGTCCCGCACCCCTACCTCGGCAACGGCAACGCCACCCACCGCCGCTCGCGAAACGAGTGCTCCACCGCGTTGATCACCTCCTGCACCCGCGCCCCCTCGATGAAGCTCCCCTCGTTCTCGTCCCCGTCAGACAGGATCTCGCCAATGAACGACGAGACCAGGTTCGCATAGAACAGCGTCCGCCACGACTCCTCCCGGCTCCCTCCCGGGGGATAGAACTCCGCCGGCACCGGAATCTCCTTGAACTCCACGTCGTCTGGCCGCGCTGCCTTGAGCGTTTCGCACACGCCGAACTCCTCCACCAGTCGGCAGATCAGTGCCCCATGGCTCCCGTAGATGCGCGCCTCGATTCCCGGGTAGTTGCCGACGGTGACGAACGACGTCTGGATGCTGCCTAACGCGCCGTTGGCAAACTCGCCGATGAAGATGTCACCGTCGTCGATGTTCATGCGCATCACGCGCCCCGTCGCGCGCACCATCCGCTCGGGGATGAAGTTGCGCATCGTCCCCACGACGTGCGCGTAGTCCGCCCCCACCGCCCACGCCCCGATGTCGATGATGGGCGCCCCGTACCCCTCGAGCGACGACACCTGCAGCACCGACTGGTCGGCGTTCACGTCCACCTGGCGCAACGGGTTCATCGGGTCGAGCCACTGCGAGTTCTGCTCGTAGCCGTTGAAGATGAAGGGCGTCCCGATGAAGCCGGTGTCGATGAGGTGCTTCATGTACCGCATCGACGGCGCGTACCGGAAGGTGAAGCCAAGCTTCGTCTTCAATCCCCTGGCCCTCGCCAGCTCGGCGGCGCGGATCGTGTCGCGGAAGTCGAACGCCACCGGCTTCTCGCACAACACGTGCTTCCCCGCCTCCAGCGCCGCCCATGACAGCTCGAAGTGCGTGGCCGACGGCGTGCACACGTCGACCAGGTCGATGTCCTCGCGTGCCAGCACCTCGCGATGGTCGCTGTACACGTCCGGAATCCCGAACTCGGCGGCCAGTGACTCGGCCATTCCTCGCTGCGGGTCGCAGATCGCCACGACCTCGCAACGCGTGTCGCGCTTGAAGCCTGGAACATGCGCCAGGCGCGCCCAGGCGCCGGCGCCAAGGACCGCCACGCGCACCCTGCGCGCGCGATCGGAGGTTGGTGCAACCATCGATGTGGAGTGGACCGTTCGGAAGGGAGGAGCTGCAGGCGAACGGCGGCGAATGTACCTGGCGTCACGGGGGCGAGCCAGCGGTGCGATGCGCCCGACACGTCGGGCGCATCACGCGATCGCTACGCGGCGTCCACCCGACGCTCGCGCGGCGCGAGCGCAGCCGCGTCATGCTCGCCCGTCACCGTGCCCGGTGACGCCGGCACCTGCCCAAGCAATCGCACCACATGTGCGCGCTGCAGGTAGTACAGCCACCCGCCGTACAGCGCTGCCGTCAGCAACACGATCCCGCGCGCGACCGACGCGCCGTGGCCGGCATGAAAGCCGCGCACCCCCTCGCCCAGCAGCGCCGCTGTCGCTCCCCAGCGCGCCAGACGTGGCAACGCCGAGCCGTACGCGGTCACCGCGCGCCCGCGAAACTCGGCCACCATGTAACCCAGCAGCGTGAACGCCGCGACCTGTTCCAGGAAGCGCAGGATCTCGACCTTGGTCCACTCGATGGCGACACCGGGAAAGCCGAGTCCGACCTGCCACGCGTCCACGCCCCCGAGCAGCGGGGCAACGGTCAGCGCCGCCAGATAGGTGGCGTATGCGGGGGCCGCCGACTCGAGGAGCGGAACCTCGAACCGGCGATTGGCCGGCGTCGGCGTGTACTCACGCAGCCCGTTCGAGAGCGCGAAGAGCGCGACCAGGACCACGCCCAGCGCCAGCATCCACGGTCGCATGGGGATGGACGGGAAGGCCCCTGCCACGAACCAGACGACGGCAGCCAACCCGGTCATCCACGGGCTCAGCGCGCGGTTCGGGCCGAAGTGAAAGCGCTGGATTCCGCCCAGCAGCACGGCACCGAATACGCCGAGCAGGATGACCATCCACCCCCGGAACGGATCGCTCCCCGACGCCAGCGAGTTGAGCCAGAGCAGCGGGACGAGGAGGTAGATGAGCCCCATGAGCGGGAGTTCGAGCGAAAGTCGCCCGATCAGCGCGCCGTCCACACGGGCGCGCGGCGCCAGCCGTTCGAAGGCGATGGCGCCCAGCCAGGCGCCCCCCGCGTTCGTCGCCACATCGAGAACCGAGGTGTAGCGCTCGGCCTCGAACAGCTGCGCCGACTCGATCGCCATGCTCAGGAGTGCCGCCACCCAGAGCACGGTGAACGTCGAGTGCCGGAAGCCCTCCCGTCGCGCGAGCTGGAAGAGGAAGCCGAGGGGGAGGAAGAGCAGGACGTTGGCGACCACGTCGATCACCCCGCCGGTGAACATCACGCGCCAGCGGGTGGGCCAGTCGAAATGAAAGGGGAGGAGGGTGATGATCAGCGTCACCCCCATCATGTATGCGAGAAGGGCGAGCCCGAGCCTCGCACCGGTGTCGCGACCGGGTCCGGGCCCCTCTGCGGCGGGTGACGTGGCTTCGACCGCACACGGCGCGTCCATGCAGGGACTCGCCGAGGTGGACGCGGGGGCGTTCGGGGGAGACGCGGCGGAACGGGGTATGCTCACAACGGACAGGCGAGAGGACGGCTGCGAGTATCGGCAGGAATCTCCTCGAAACTGTTGCGTGAGCGCGCCGGCCTGAGCCGCGAGCGGTCACCAGGTGCAACGATTCTAAGCGGGCTCGAGCGACTAAGTCGTTAAATGGTGGGAGTTTTCAGGTGGTTTTCGGGCAGATTTTTCCGTTTGTGGGCCATTACGTTTGGCACTAAGATGAGCGTGGACATGAACGGATCGACGTCGGTAGGCGGCACGGTTTCGGAGCTGCCGGGAAGGGAGAGACTCTCGATCGCGCTGGCGACGGGGGCGACGTTCCTGGTGCTTTTCGCCGAGCCGCTGGTGAACACGGCGCGGACGTGGTGGAGCGATCCGGAGTCTGGACACGGGCTGCTGCTGGCGCCAATCGCGATCTGGCTCGCCTGGCAGCGCGGCCAGGCGAAGGACACGAGGGCGCAACCGGTGCTCGGCTTGGCGATGGTCGCCATGGCGGTGCTGTTCCGATACGTGGCGGTGCTGGCGGCGGAGGCGTTTGTGGGTCGGGCGTCGATGTTCCTGGCGCTGGCCGGCCTGGTGGTGTGGGGGTGGGGGATGAGGCAGCTCCTCCATTGGTGGCTCCCGGTGGCGCTGCTGGCGCTGTCGGTGCCGCTACCGGAGATGGTGATGGGGGCGCTCGCGCTCCCGCTGCAGTTCAAGGCGTCCCAGTTGGGGGCGGCGATGCTGGCCACGCGCGGCATCCCGGTCCACCTGGACGGCAACGTGATTCGGCTTCCCGGGCACGACCTGTTCGTGACGGAGGCATGCAGTGGTTTGCGTTCGCTCACGGCGCTCCTGAGCCTGGGAGTGTTGTTAGGCGGCGTGATGTTGAAGCGACCGGCGTTGCGCCTCGCGATTCTGGCGTTGTCGATACCGGTGGCGGTGCTGGTGAACGGCGTTCGCGTCTTCATGACGGGGTTCCTGGTCGCCTTCGTGGATCCGAAGCTGGCCGAGGGGTTCTCGCACATGACGGAGGGGTGGCTGCTCTTCCTGGTCGCTTTCGCGATTCTGGGGGGGCTGACGTGGGGGGCGATGGCCATCGAGGGGCGCCGGGCGGGGACGGTGCAGCATGCCTAACGCGTTTCGCGGCTGGGCGGCGTACCTCCCGGCGATGATTCTCGCGGTTGGCTCGGTGCTGCTGGCGGGCGCCCGGCGTCAGGAAATCGTGAAGTTGCCGCATTCGCTGCGCGATGCGCGCTTCGAGTTCACGGGATTTGCAGTAGAGAGCAGGACCATCAGCGAGAACGAGCAACGGGTTGCCGGCATGTCGGACTATGCGTTTCGCATTTTCCGCTCGCCGACGGACTCCACGCAGATGTTCTCGACGTACGTCGGCTACTACGAATCGCAGGCCACCGGGCGCACGATCCACTCGCCCAGGAACTGCCTTCCGGGAGCCGGGTGGCAGACGGTGGAATCTGGAACGCGGACGTTGCAGGTGGCCGGGCAACCGGTGACGGTCAACCGGTATATCCTGGCAAACGGTCCGTTGCAGGCGATGGTGTACTACTGGTACCAGGGGCGCGGGCGCGTGGCCTGGAACGAGTATGCGGTCAAGTGGGATCTGTTGCGCGACGCGGCCACGCGCGGGCGCACGGAGGAAGCGCTGGTGCGGATCATGGTCCCGATCCCACCGTCGCGGCAGTTCAATGCAACGGAATGGCAGGAACGGCTGGCTCGTGCGGACGACCTCGCGTCCCGCGCGGCGATCGGACTGGTCTCCTCGGTGGAGCAGCTGCTCCCCCGGTGGACGCCGCCGGTCACATGAAACGAGGCACCACTTCCCGAATGGGAGATTGAAGCAGATGTCGATGCACCGAATCGCGTACGTCCCGCTCGTGCTGGCATCCGTGGTTGCCGCTCTCGCCGCGCATCCGGCAGATGCCGCCGCTCAGGCGAAGCCGGGGCCGCAGAAGAGCACGACGGTCACGGTGGGCGGGACGGGGCGGCAAGTCATCACCGTCTCGGTGCTCGGCGCCCTGCGCGCCGTGAACGGGACGCAGCTGTACTACTTCCCCGATCCGTTCGATCCACTCACCGGGCAGTTCTCCCCCAACCGCAAGGTCGCCATCGGCCCCGCGGCGTCGCTCCCCACGCGTTCGCAGTGGGTCGCGCCGCAGAACAGCACGGTGATCGGCACCTTCCTGCCGGGACAGACGCTGGTCTTCGGGCTCGAACTCCCCGGAAATGTCTGGTACTACTCCGGCGCGGTGAACGTGGCAAACGCCACTGGGCTCTCGGCGGTGAACGGTTCCATCGCGTCGATCTTCAGCGGCAGCTGGGTGAACGGCGCCGTCACCGGCGCGGGGACCACGGTCTACAACTGGAACACGATCCAGGGGACGCGCAGCCCGGTCGAAGGGCTCCAGTTCGTCACCACGCAGGCGGTCGCGACCCCGGAACCCGCGACGCTGTCGCTCATCGGCCTCGGGCTGGCTGGGCTGGGCGGTGTCGGCCTTCGCCGGCGTCGCAAGTCCTCGTAGCAGCACACCCTCGGATGTATGGACGGGCGCGGCCTCAGGGTCGCGCCCGTCGTCTTGTTCCGGGGCACCGCCACTCCAGCGGGAGCCGGGACTCAGGGTCCAGTTCGTCGCGCCGATACTCCTTCATGGAGAACCCGTCCTGGGGGGGCGCATCGTGTGCCTGCCGGGACGCGGGCGCATACCTCTCACTGGACCTGCGATGCGTTCACGAGACACCCGGCGAAGTGGCAGTGCAAGCGTTCGCGCTTCGCGCCTTGCCCTGATTCTGCTGACGGCGCTCGCCCCGCTGGCGCTTGGCGCGTGCGGGAAGAAGGCCGCGACCGATCCCCCTTTGCCAGGATCGCTCGTCCTCGTCCAGGGGAACAACCAGCAGGTGCAAGGGGGATACGAACTCCCCAACCCGATCATCCTTCGCGTCCTTGCAGCCGACGGAACACCACTGGAGAAGATTCCGATCGGCTTCGCCGTGGTGCAGGGGGGTGGATCGGTCTCGCCGGGGAGCGCACCCAGCGACGAGAACGGCGAGGTGAAGGTCAAGTGGACCATGGGGCCCAACGATGCTGCCCAGATGTTGCGGGCCTCGGTTCCCGGCGTCGAGGCGGTCAACGTCACCGCCATTGCCCTCCTCCCGTCCGACATCATCATTGCCCAGGGCAACAACCAGGTCGCCAAGGCCGGGGCTGCTCTCCCCAACCCGATCGTCATTCGCATCGTCGGGCCGGGCAACGTTCCCATGAAGAACGTCGCGGTCGCCTTTCAGGTGATCGGCGGCGGCGGGCTCATCTCCCCGCAGTCCGGGCTCACCAACGCGTTAGGCGAGGTGACGGCACGCTGGACGCTGGGCGGGACTGCAGGGGTCAACACGCTGGCCGTGTCCAGCGGTTCGCTGCAGCCCCTGTCGCTCATGGCCGTCGGGCAGTAAGCCAGCGGTCGCGCGCCTCGAGAATTGCCCCGGGGTCGTCGGAGAGAATGCCGCACACCCCCTTGTCCCACAGCCGGCACGCCCGGTCGGCATCGTTCACCGTCCAGACGTGCAGCGGGACTCCCGCCGGGCGCACCGCGCGGGCCAGCGCGCCTAACGGGACGGGGATCCCCCGATACACCTCGGGGAGCGACATCACCTGGAACGGGAGCGACGTGTAGCGCCGCCCGGCGAGGGCGGGGAGGCAGCGCCACGCGATATCACGCGTCCCGGCCCCGGTCGCGATGCGGCTCCCGCGGAATGTAAGCATGGGCTCCGCCGCGAACGAGGCGACGATGCACCGCTCCTCTCCCCCCACGCGCTCGATGACGTCGCGCGTCCCGGCCGCGGCCTCGGCCACCTTGATCTCGATCAGCACCGGCATGTCGGGCAGCGCGAGCAGCACCTCCTCCAGCGTGGCGATCCCGATGCCGCGATCGCGGTAGGGAAAGCGATTCCCGCCGTCCTGCGTGAACATCGCCCCTGCATCGAGCAATCGCAGGTCGGCCAACGTCATCTCCGCCACCGCGCCGCTGGCGCCCGTGGTGCGCATGACGGTCGCGTCGTGGAAGACGACGATCTCCCCGTCGCGCGTGCGGCGCACGTCGAACTCGAGCGCATCTACGCCGAGCGAACGCGCCTGCTGGAACGACTCCAGCGTGTTCTCCGGTGCGTGCGCGCAGTTGCCGCGGTGCCCGATCACGGGGTTCGCCGCGAGGTCGAGTAAGGGATGCAGGGGCGGCACTGGGGCGCGGGAGGAGTGTTGGCTAGGAAACTACTGGATGCCCAACGGCGCGGGAGTGCCTGCCGAGCGACGCCACCTCGTCATCGCGAGCAATAAGAAATCGCCGCCCGGGGAAGACCCCCGAGCGGCGACTCGTGATGCAGTGGCCCGCTAGAAGTTGTACTGCAGGCGCGTGACGACCTGGCGCCCGATCTGTGGCGAGCCGGGGAACGAGCGGACCTTCTTGTCGAGCACGTTGGTCCCGTTGAGCGACCACATCACTTCCTGTGCGCCAAACGGGAGGCGGTAGTTGAAGCCGAGGTCGATCAGGGAGCTGGTCGGGACGCCGTCGTAGATGTAGTACTGCGTCGACCCGGGGCGCTGGAAGCGCATCGGCTTGCCGTTGACGTCCGGCCCCGCGGCATACACGCCCGAGTTGACCGGATACTCCGACATGTAGCGCCAGCGGAACTCGGCGCCGTAGCGGCGCGGCTCGTTGCGGTACTTCACCGTGAACGACGCCTTCCCATCGGGCGCGTTGAGCATCAGCGGCGACGAGTTGGACGAGACGATGTCCGAGAAGATCAGGTCGCTCACCCAGCTATAGGTGCCGGCGAAGGTGAAGTACTCGTTGGCCACGAAGTCCACGGCCATGTCGACCCCCTTCACCGTGATCTCCTTGTTGCTCGACGACGTGTACGTGGCGTAGACGTCGGTGCCGTTGGCGAACGTATCGTTGTTGAACTGCACGATGCCGAGCGGCAACTGCGCGGCGGCGGTGGCGATGGCCGGGGCAATCTGCGCCGCCGCCTGTACGGCCTGCGCCTGCGGCATGCCGGCGCCCATCAGGATCTGGACAATGTTGGGGCCGAGGTACGCGCCCAGCGTCTGTCCGTTGAAGAAGACGTTCGGCGTGGCAAGGCCGGCGGGGTTGCCGACGTCGCCGCGCTTCTGCACCCAGCCGTCGATCGCCAGGCGCAACTTGTTGCCGATGATCCCCTTGTAGCCGAGCTCGTACGTCTTGTTGTACGACGCATCGAGCGGCCCGATGTCGGCCAGCGCGCCGTTCTGGATGTCGCGTGCCGGGTTGGTGGCCTGGTTGAGGTAGGCGACGCGCGTCCCGACCTGCGCATCCGTCGGCTGCAGGTTTCCGAGCGCGCCGACCAGCGCGGTCGCGTTGGCGGCGCCGAGCGACGGCGTGAGAAGGGCAATGAGGTTGGCACGCAGCCCGGTGATCACGCCGCGGTACACGCCGGCGGCCGACGACGCCACCCAGTTGTTGCCGCCGGAGAAGCGCGACTTCATGCACAGCCCGCCGTTGAGCGTGCCGCAGGTGCGGTTGAACGACCATCCCGCCTTGGGCGGGTTGCCCAGCGCGCGGATGTTGTAGCCCGAGTTGCCGATGTTGCGCGCCTGGATCAGGTCCAGGAAGTACGAGAAGTTGGCCGGCGTCGAGAAGGCGCGGTTGTACGTGACGCGGAAGTTGTGCGTCTCGGTGGGCTTGAAGACGAGCGCCAGGCGCGGCGACGTCTGGTACCCGTCAATGAGCGAGTTGTGGTCGACGCGCAGCGCGGCGATGAAGTCGAGCTTCGAGGTGAGGTTGGTCGTCGACTGGAGGTAGCCGCCGACTTCCGTCACGTCGTCGATGGACTCGTTGCGGCCGTTGATCGTCCCGCCGGTGCGCGGGTTGGTCTTGATGAGGTCGAGGCCATAGACGAAGTCCTGCTTGCTGCCCAGTCCCAGCCCGTGTTGCAGCTGCGCGGCAAAGACGCGCGACTGGTCCACGATCGGCTGCCCCGAGCGCAGGAGGTATGTCCCCGACGTCGACAGCGAGTCGTCGTTGCCGGCATCGCTCAGGTTGAGGAAGACCTGCCCGAAGAGGCGCCCAATGCGGGCGCGCTGCTGCAGGCTCTTGTATGTCCAGTTCTTGATCTGCGCGGTGCCGTTGGCACCGGTCAGTTCGAGCCCGCTCCCCACGTCGGTGTAGCCGAGCGTGGTGACAAACTCGGAGTTGTCGCTGGGGCGGATGTCGAGGCGCGCCTCGGAGGTGAAGCGGCGCAGGCCGAAGTCGCGGATGTTCGCCTTGCCGCGGCGCGATGCCGGTGCCTCGGCGGGGAAGACGTCCGGTTCACCCGGGTCGGAGTTCGGGAGAACGTTGCCCAGCGTGTCGTGCGCCGAGGGGCTGCTCCAGTCGGTCGCGCTGAAGTACTCGCCCGACAGCTTGTAGCCGACCTTCGGGGTGATGAGCCCCGCGTGGCGCAGCGAACCGCGAATCAGGCTGCGGTTGCCACCGTCGACGGTGAGCGTGGTCCCCTGCGACGAGAACGGTGACTTGGTGATGACATGCAACACGCCGTTTGCCGAGTTGGGGCCGTAGAGCGCCGAGGCGGGGCCGAGGAGCACCTCGATGCGCTCCACATCCTCGTTGGTCCCCGTCATCAGGAAGGGGACGTTCACACGCAACGACGGGACGCCCGCGAAGCGGTAGTCCTGCAGCATCAGGATCGAGCCCGAGAACGCGTTGTTGAAGCCGCGCGCCACGACGTTGGACTGGGCAATGCCGCCCTGGTTCACGTCGACGCCGGCGATGCCGCGCACATGATCGGTCACCGTGACCGAGGGGCGCTCCTGGATGTCGCGCACGTCGACCACCGAGACCGAGGCCGGCGCGGCGAGCGCCTTCTCCGGGCGGCGCGACGCCGTGGTCACCACCGGGTTCAGCTCCGTGGCGATCTCCTTCATCGTGAAGTTGACCGTCGCGGCGCCGCCAGCCGTGACACTCACCCCTTCGGTCCGCATCTGCGTGTAACCGATGCGCGAGGCGACGACGGTGTACGTCCCCGCCGCGACGTTGGCCACGCGATACGTACCGTCATCCCGCGAAAGGACCGACGCTGCCATCTGCCCGGACGCGTTGATGGCCTGCACGCGGACGCCATTCAATGGCGTGCCGCCCTCCGTGGTGACCTTGCCGCCAATGGAGCCCCCCTGCGCAAGCGCGGGACGCGCCGCAAGCGCGAGGACACACAGGACGGCAAATCGACGAACTCGTGAAGCGAACATCAACACCTCGTGGGAAGTGGTGTAAATGGGGTGTCAAGGCAGAGCGAAGATACGGCGCCGCCTCGGCTGTACGCCATACTGGAGCGGCGGGGCGCGACCGTTCGTGCAGGAGGTGCAGGGCGCCGCCTTGCGCGCCGTCGCCACCGGGGCGAGACATGAATGAGATCCAACTCCGGGGTGCCTCTACTCGCCCCTGCCGGACACCGTCGTCCGGCGGACCCGTTCTCCCTGCGATTCCCGAGCCATGCGATACCCGGTCCAGATTGCTGCAATTCTGCTCGCGCTTTCTCGCGTTGCGTTGGGGCAGGAGGTGCCGTCAGGTGCGACCGGGGGTACACCGATCCGGACGCTGGTGGGCGACGTTGCCCTCGTGGTGCGCGATCAGGGCGACGGGACGCTGGCCATTGGGGCGGCCGGTGCGGCGCGCAGCGTTCTCTTGCGGGTGCGAACCAGCGACGCGCGTCGTTGGGCCGACTCGGCGCTACGCCTGCTGGCGGCGCCGATCCCCCGTGCGGGGCGGCGCGCGTTGGCGCGCGCGGGGAAGCGAGCGGCGCCAACGCCGGAGCCTAACGACACTACGGCGTCGGTGCGGGCACGTGCCGTGCTGGAGGAGCCGGGCGTGGGAGCGGGGACGCTCGACCTCACGCGCCTGGACAGCGCCGGGAGCCGGCGCTGGATCCTCTTCATCGACGACGCCGAACTTTCACCGTTGCGCTCCGCGCTGGAGCGCGACGAGGCGCGGGCGCTGGCGCGTCTGGTGCGGCGCGCCTCGTCGCCGCCGGCGCGTGGTCCAGCTGCAAAGCAGCGCCGGCCGTCCGCGGCGGCCAATGGTGCTAGCGCCCCCCGGGTCCCCCGCGCCCCGTAAGCCCACGCTCGGCCATGGCGCGCCGCAGCGTCTCGCGCGCGGCGAGGGCGTCGGCGTTGCCGGGGGCAAACTCGAGCCCCGCGTTGGTTTCCTCGAGCGCGCGCGCCAGCTCGCCGCGCGACGCGAGGATGCGCGCCAGGTAGAAGTGCGCCACCGGGAGCGACGGGTCGTTTGCCACGGCCTGTTCGTACCCGCGCAGTGCCTCGTCCATGCGCTGCTGCTCGTAGTGGATGTTGGCGAGGTTGAACCAGGCCAGCGGCTCGTGCGCGTTGAGCGCGAGGGCTTTCCGATATGCCGACTCGGCGCCCCCCTTGTCCCCCGCAGATGAGAGCGCGATGCCGAGGTTCACGAGCGCCAGCGGTTGCTGCGGGTCGAGCGTGAGGCTTTGGCGGATGCTCGCCGCGGCCTCGGCAAAGGCGCCGGCTTGCGACTGCGCTACCCCCATGTTGTGGTGGATGCGCGGGTCGTCTGGTGCGATCTCGAGGGCCTTGCGATAGACGCGGACGGCTTCGTCGTTGCGCCCGTCGTTGCGGGACCGGTCGGCGAAGTAGCCCAGCACGAGCGCCCATCGCGCGCGCACGCGCGGTTCGTCTTCGCCAAGGGAGCGCAGGTGTGCGGCGAGCCTGGCGCGCACCGGGCCGCGGTTCCCCGCCGCCAGATGCAAGGCCCCCAGGGCGAGCGCGCGCACGTCGGGATCCGGGTGCGCCCCGAGCTGGTCGAGACGATTGGTGACGTCCCGCTCGATGTCGGGCATGTCGGCCGACAGGAAGGTCTCGGCAAACTGCGCCATGCCGGCAAAGAGCGCGGCGGTGTGCGGTTCGCGCGCGTTGAGCACCAGGCGCGCCGCCGCGACGCGATCGGTCAGGGCGGCGGCGCGCTGTACCGCGGCGATGCCCGGCGCCACCGGCTTGAGTTCACCGTACCAGGCGCGCACCTGCTGGTCCAGCGCTCGCTCGCCCTTGTCGGCATGGCACGTCTTGCACGCGCTCATCACGCCCGACGCCGAGTCGGTCACGGGGCGCGGGACGGGGATCGCGTGGTCGGAGCGCGCGTAGCGGAGCCGCGTCCCCACCTCGGGTTCCTGCAGGTAGGGCATGTGGCAGCCCACGCAGCGGCTCCCCTCCGAGTTGGCGGCGTGGTGTGTGTGCAGCGTCGGCGCCGCGGCCTTGGCCTGGTGGCACGACGTGCACTGGCGGTCGTCGAAGCGCCCGGGGATGGCGGTGCCATCCACGGTGCGGTAGCCCTGCGAGTGCGGGTCGTGGCACGAGGTGCACGTCATCCCGCCGTTGACGTAGCAGTCCGACCAGAGGTGCCCCTGCTGGTAGGCGAAGGTGCGTACGCGACCGTCGGCCAGGTGCGCGCGATCGCCCAACTGCGGCGTGCGCAACGCATAGAAGTCCTCCAGCCGCTCGCCGGCGATGTAGCCGCCGCGCAGGCGATCCTTGAGGGCGTGGCAGCTCCAGCACGTCCCCAGCGACCCGTCCTTGGAGAGCGTGGCCAGCGCCGCCATCCCCACGTCGCCAGCCGCAACGGCGCGGGGGTCCTTCACCAGCGCCAGGTGACGGCGCCCCGGTCCGTGGCACGACTCGCAGTTGACCTGCAGCGTGGTGAGGCGCGTGCGCTGCCGGGCCTGCGCCGTGTCGAGCGAAACGACGATCTGGCTCCCGTGACACGACTGGCAGTTCGTGTAGCGCACCTCGTCGCCCAGCACGCGAATCGGCGGCCAGTCGCCGCAATCGGCGAGCAGCATCTCGGGGGAGACCGGTTGCCACCCCTTGTCGGCACGCGCCTCCGTATTGCAGAACCAGCGCCCCTCGATGCGATGGAAGTCGAAGGGGAGGAAGCGCCAGGTGCCATCCGGGAACTTCGACACGAAGCCCTGCGTCCCGCCCCCCACCATGTGCCCCCGCCCAATCACGCCGTCCACCGCGAAGACGCGCTCGGCACGACCCTGCTGGCGCACGATGAATCGATAGTTGCCGCCAGCCGCAGTGGGGATCACCACGGCATCCCTGAATCGCATCGGCGTCCCGTCGAACGGCGCGATGATCGTTGCGGCTGACGGCACGCCGCCCGCCGTCCCGTGCGTCGAGCGGCGCCACGTGGCGAACTCGGTGGCATGGCACGACGCGCACGCGTCCGAGCCCACGAAGTCGTCGTTGGTGATGGAGGGCGCCGCCAGCCGCACCATGGGTGCCGGCAATGGCTCCAGCGACGCCGCGTCCGACGCGCCCTCGTTGCCCCACGGGCGCAATACGGTGAGCACCGCGGCGACGGCGAGAAGCACGATCATGCCGAGGAGGAGCCAGAGGCGCGAGGCACGAAAGCGCGGCGGGAGCGGGGTGACAGGTGTGCCCCCATGCCGAGCAGCCGCCCTGCGCGACGACTCGCCCTTTCCCTCGCCGCCAGCCGGCGGCGCGCCTCCCTTCATCTTGCGCGCCATGGCCTACGGCGTCCTCGCGTCGTCGCGCGACCAGGCGGGCCCCTGGCAGCCGCATAGCGAGCGAATGTGCGCCACGAGGGCGCGGATCTCCGTCGTCGAGAGCGAGCCGCCAAAGGCAGGCATGCGCGGGCTCCGGTTCATGATCTCTCCGCCGCCGGCGATCGTGTCATACAGCGAGTCGTCCGGGCGGCGCGCCATCGCCTCCCGGTCGCTGTGCGCCGTTGGCTTGACCGGGAGCGACGATGCATTGGGGCCGTCACCCTTGCCGCTGGCGCCATGGCAGGCAGCGCACCACTTGGCGTACAGCGCCTTCCCATCGACCGTGGCGGTGGGTGGCGCCGGCGCCGGCACGGGGAGCGCCCCCGTCGCGTTACCCGGGCGTGTCGCGAGGTAGCGCACCAGCAGGTCGCGCGTGCCTGCAGGAATCAACGGGCGCGGCATTGCGGCTGACGGCACCACGCGCTGCGGGTCGGCGAGCATCGCCGCGATGTACTCGCTCGATCGCCGCGTGCGCACGCTCGACAGGTCGGGGCCAATCTTCCCCCCGCTCCCGTTCACGGTGTGGCAGCCGAGGCAGGGGAGGTGGTCGCGCAGCAGCGCCTCGACCTTGCGCGTGGCGGCCGGCGTGAGCGGTTCCGGGTCCATCACGGCAGCCACCGCCGCCACGGCCGCCGGCCCCGGGCGTATCGCGCCCGGTGATCGGGGAGTCGCGGCGCCGCGCGCCTCCGGGTGGGCGCGCCACCGGGAGTTGGTGTGCGCCGTCACCGCGGCGCGAGGGAGCGGAGCGGGGGTGGGGGAGACGCTCGGCGCTGCCGGGGGGACCAGCAGGAGAAGCGAAAGGAACCGCTTCACCCGGCCGATACTCCAAGCGATGGTCCTGCCTTCATCGACGCGTCCTATCGTGCAGAATCACGCCAAAGAATACCCGGGCAAGCGAGAGCCGCACAATACGGACGACCGGTCGCCGCTCGAGATCAAGATGCGGATGATCCTGTCCGAGGCCGACTTCCCGGCGATTTCGAAGGACGCCCTCGATGCATTGAAGCACATGCCCGAGGACGACGCGTCGATACAGCGCCTGGCCAACATCGTCCTGCGCGAGTATGCGCTCACGCTCAAGGTGCTGCGCACCGCGAACAGCGCCTACTACAAGCGGTCGGACAAGACCATCCAGAGCGCGACGCACGCCATGCTCCTCCTCGGGGCGCGCACCGTGCGCCACCTGGCGGCCTCGCTCCTCGTCTTCGAGCACTATCGCAAGCGCTCGCCCGGGCTCAAGGAGCTGATGCTCCTCTCGCTCCTGACGGCAAACCACGCGCGCGAGATCGCGATGCGGCGCAACCTCCCCGATCCCGAGGAAGCGCACCTGTGCGGGATGTTCCGCAACCTGGGCGAAGTCCTCATCGCCGGCTACTTCCCCAAGGAGTACGCGAGGATCCTGCAACACCTCGAGACCAGGGCCCGCGGTGAGGCGATTGCCGCCTTCGAGGTGCTCGGCTTCCGCTTCGAGGAGCTGGGCGAGGCGATGGCCAAGCACTGGGGGATGCCGGAGACCGTGTTGATGGGGATTCGCGCCGATGGTCCGCTTGCCACGTCGGAGGTGGGGGTGATCACGGCGTTCGCGCATGAGCTGACCGCCGCGGTGTACCGTCGCGAGTCCGATCCCAAGCGCGACAACGTCGCCGAGGTCATCTCGCGCTATGCGCGCCGCCTGAGCCTGTCGCGCGAAGAGGTGGCGGGGGTTCTCGAGTCGGCGCTCTCCGAGACCAAGGAGGTCTTCGCCAGCGCCAAGGTGTCGCTCGACGACCTCAAGCTGCGGCGACTGCAGAAGGTGGCGATGGCGCAGCTGGGAACTCCCGGCACACCGGCCAACGCGCTCGTATCACCGCCCCGAGCGGCGACCGTTGCACCGGTCAACCAGGCGGCCGAGCTGGAAGCGGCGATTGCGTTGGCGCGCGTGCGCGAGGAGCTCATCACCGAGGTGGCGCGCATCGCGCACCCGTCGTCGGGGGAGGATCTCAATCGGGTGATCCTGATGGTGCTGGAGGGTGTCCTGCGCGGCGGGCCGTTCGATCGCGTCGTCTTTTGCATGATCACCGCGGATCGGAGCGGGGTGAAGGCGCGATATGGACTGGGGACCGGGGTGGAGCAGTTGCTCGAGAAGTTCACCTTCGAGCTGAGCCCGCGCGAGGGGCCGGTAGCGGTGGCCATGCTGCGGCGCCAGAGCGTCTTCGTCCCGGTGGAGCGCGATTTCACGGCGCAGGAGCTGCGCTTCGCGCAGTCGTTAGGCGCGTCGAGCTTCGGCGTCTTCCCCGTGGTGGTGGGCGCGCGCCTGGTGGGGTGCGTGTACTGCGACCGTCCGTGGAACGCGCGCCACCCCGATCGTGCCACGCTGGCGTACGTGCGCAAGCTGTGCGACGGCGCGGTGCGGGGGATCGAGGCGCGCCAGGCGGCGTCGACCCCGGGGCGGCAGGGGACCGGCGTGCAGGCGGTGCTGCGCTCCACGCCGTCCTACTCCGCCACCTTCAAAAGCGACACCGTCCTGCGCCTGTTGCGTGGCGAGGACCTCGCGACCGTCTCGTCGGAGCTCGGGATCGCGTCGCCGGTGCTGGAGAAGTGGAAGGGCGAGTTCCTCGCCGGCGCCCTGGCGGGAATGAAGGCCGGCTAACCGGCCGCTGCGCCCTGGCGGGCGTCGAGCAGCGTGATCTTCTGCCAGATCTTGCGCGACAGTCCGTTGGTCAGGTCCTCCACCTCGTTCACCGCCTGCAGCACGACCGCGTCGTCGAGGCGCTGCACGAACAGCGCACCGATCTTGGCCGTCAGCGACAACAGCTCGCTGCAGTAGTCCAGGTAGCGACCCAGCTCGGCGCGTGTCATCGTGCGCACCGGCGAGCTGGCGGTGTCCTCGCGCGGGATCAGGAGGCGCTCGGGGTCCTTGGTGAGCTGGTGCATGTCCACGATGTGGGCAATGCTGCGCAGCTGGTGGATGCGGCGCAGCACGGCGCGGCGCTTGAGCCGCGTCTCGATCGACAGCAGGAAGTAGATCGCGATGCCGAGGAAGACCACGTCGTTGACCGCCGCCTCGACTCCCTGCGCAAACTCGGCGAAGCCGGACACGTGCGTGGGGGCATGCAGGCGCTGGACGACTCCCGCCACGGCGGCAACGACGGCGACCACCATCAGCGCGATGGCCGTTCCCACGCCGGCGCGAATGGGCCAGTGCGGCTTCCCTAACGAGTCGGCCTCGCGCGCACAGTCACGCGCGAGGCCCAGCAGGTCGCGCCCGACGCCGGAGAGCCCGGCGCCGGGAAAGCGTTCCTCGATGCGTTGTCCCAGTCGTTCGATCGTCGCGATGATGTGCGTCGCGTCGAGCGTGCGAAAGCTCATCGCCCCCGGCTCACTGCGCCGCCAACTTCTGCGGCCAGCGCTCGAACCAGCTGCGCAGGTACAGCTGCGTGCGCAGGAAGTTCGACGGCGTCGACGACGTCCCGTGCCACTCGTTGTTGAAGCGGATCATCGCCGTGGGCACCTTCCGGTACTTGAGCGCCATGTAGTACTCCTCCGTCTGCGGCATCGGCGTGCGCAGGTCGAGGACCCCCGTCATCAGGATCGTCGGCGTCTTCACGTTGCCGACGTACATGATCGGTGAACGCTTGAGGTACTCGCTCGGGTCCTCCCAGAACGGCTTCTCGAAGTTGCGGTACCACCCCGGACCGTCGGTCGTCCCCACGAACGACATCCAGTTGGTGACCGGGCACATCGAGGCGGCCGCGGAGAAGCGGTTGGTGTGCCCCACCGTCCACGCCGTGAGGACGCCGCCGCCCGAACAGCCAAAGACATACAGCCGGTTGGTGTCCACGTAGCCGCGGTTGATCACCGTGTCGACGCCGGCCATCAGGTCGTCGAAGTCCTTGCCCGGGTAGGCGTTCTTGATCGCGTTGCCGAAGGCGCTCCCGTAGCCGGTGGAGCCGCGCGGGTTGGTGTAGAGCATCACGTACCCTTCGGCGACGTGGTTCTGCCGCGCGAAGTTGAAGCCGACGTTGTACATCGAGTGCGGCCCGCCGTGGATCTCCAGCATCAGCGGGTACTTCTTCCTCGGATCGAAGTCGGGGGGCTTCACGATCCATCCCTGGATGCGGAAGCCGTCCACCGACGTGTACCAGACCTCCTCCTGCTCGCCGATCTTCTTCCCGGCCAGCACGTCGTCGTTGACCGCCGTCAGCGGCTTGAGGTCGGGCTTGGCCAGCGCGAAGCTCACCACGTCGTTAGGCCTGGCCGACGTCGACACCACACCGACCGCCACCCCTGCCTTGCCGATGTCGGTGGTCGTGAGCACCTGCGCCCCCTTGGTCACCTGGCGCGGCGCACCGGCCAGGGGGGCGAAGTACAGGTTGCGCGCCCCCTCGTTCTCCGCCGTGAAGTACACGCCGCTCCCGTCAGCGGCCCAGATCAGCCCCGACGGCGATCGATCGAGCTGTGGCGTGAGCGAGCGCGGGTTCGACCCGTCGGCGTTCATCACGTACAGCTGCTGGTCGCGCCACGTGTCGGTCGTGTAGTCATAGCCCGTGTAGGCAATGAGCTTCCCGTCCGGCGACGGGGCCGGCTGGCCGTCGGGGCCGTTGCGCGTCGTCAGCTGCCGGATGGTGCCGCTCGTAACGTCCACCGCGTACACGTCGCTCTGCCGCCACGAGTACTCGGCCTCCGGCACGCGGTTGGCGCTGAAGACGATCGACTTCCCGTCCGGCATCCACTGCGGCGCGCCGTGGTCCCAGTTGCCGCTCGTGACCTGGCGCGGCGTCCCTCCCTCGGCCGAGACGACGAAGATGTGCTGGTAGGCATCGTCGTTGAAGCCCTGCCGGTCCTGCCGGTAGTCGAGCTTCGTCACGACGCGCGGCGGCTCAATCCACTTTGCACCTTTAGGGGCCGCCGGCACCGGGATGTTCCACGACTCGCGGTACGGAACGCCCATGCGGAAGGCGATCGACTTGCCGTCGGGCGACCACGTGAGGTCGCTCGGCGACTCCGTCAGCCGCGTCAGCTGCGAGATCGCCCCTTCGGCGTCCATCCAGCGCACGAAGAGCTGCGTCCCCGCCGGTTCGCCGCGCGCCGTGTAGGCGATGCGCTGCCCGTCCGGCGCCCACTCGACGTTGCTCCCGGTGACCAGGAAGCGGTTCCTGGTCCCGTCGGCTCCCATGATCCACAGCGACGACTCCCAGCGGTCGTTGATCTTGTCGATCCACCGGCGCGTGTAGATCACCTGCTTCCCGTCAGGTGAAAGTCGCGGCGCCTGCACGTCTTCCCAGTCGAGATACTGCTCCAGGGCGATGCGGTCGCGCACTTGCTGTCCCGCCACGGGGGCCGCGGCCTGCGCGGCCAGCGGTGGCGACGCGAGTGGAGCGAGCGGTGACGCGAGCGCGGCGGCCAGCGTCGCCGAGCCGAGGAGCGCACGAGGAATCGCGCGTGGTGCAGCCATGGGAACCTCCGGAGTGCGAGAGGGCGGGTGTGGCGGCTTGGGGGGAGCGGGGGCGTCGCCCCGCGAGAGGGCGGCGCGCATACGGTGCGTCATTGCGCGTCACGGCGCGAGGGGGGTGCGGTGGACGAGGGGGGGGGCGGGTGCGGGGGAGGCGGGTATGGCTGGTGAGGCGAGTGACTCGCCGTCGGGTGCAGGCGCGGGCAAAGCGCCGCTCGCGACCTCCCCGATCTCCCGCGACCTCCCGCGACCTCCCGCGACCTCCCGCGACCGTCCGCGACCGTCCGCGACCGTCCGCGACCTCTCGCGACCTCCCGCGACCGCCCGCGCGAGTCGTCGGCGCGTCAGCGAGCCGCGAGCGGGAGTGCGAGGACAGCGACGCACCCCGGACGGTCGCGACGGTTCTCCAGCGACAGAATGCCGCCGTGTGCCTCGGCGATCTGGCGCGAGAGGACCAGCCCGATCCCCGTCCCCTGCGGCTTGGTGGTGAAGAAGGGGACAAAGAGGTTGGCCGACGGCGGGAGCCCTGGCCCTTCGTCGTGCACCACCAGTTCCAGTCGCACCCCATCGGTGCGCCACCCCACGTCCACCGCACCACCGGTCGCCATCGATGCGTCCACGGCGTTGCGCACGAGGTTGATGAGCGCCTGCTCCAGCTGGTCGCGATCGGCGAGGATTGCCAGTTCGGGGCCGGGGACCACGCGCACCGGCATGCGTTGCTCGATCGCCGCCACGCGCCGCACGAGTTCGTCCACGCGCAGCTGGCGGCGTTGCGGGGCGGGGAGGCGTGCCAGCCGCGCGTAGGCGCTCATGAAGCGCGACAGCGCGTCGGCCCGGCTGGCGATGATCCCCAGCCCGCGCTGCATGTCCTCGTGCGATTCGCGGTCATTCGCCGCGCGCTCGACGAGCCCCGAGAGCGACCCGGCGAGCGACTTGATGGGGGCGAGCGAGTTGTTGATCTCGTGGCTCAGGACGCGCACGATGCGTTGCCAGGCCAGGAGTTCCTCCTCGCGCAGGCTCTTGGTCACGTCGGCGATGACGAGGAGTGTGTGCGGGCGCCCTTCCTGCCTAAAGATCGTGCGGCGCACCTCCCATCGCCCCGCGCGCTCGGGGAAGGCGAGGTCGTACACCTGCGGCGAGGCCCCGCGGAGCAGTTGGCCCAGGCCTAACGAGGCGGCCCCCTTGCCCACCAGCCGCTCGGCGCCCTCGTCCAGGAGGCGCTCGCCGGCGCGGTTCACCAGGCGCAACGCGTCGCGGTCGTCGAAGGTGAAGATGGCGACGTCGATCTCGGCCATCACGGCGCGCAGGAGCGACGAGGCCTCCATGGCCCCCTGCCGCTGCGTGCGCAGCGTGTCGCCCAGCATGTTGATCTCGAGCAGGGCGAGCCCCAGCGCGTCGTCGGAGCGCCCCAGGCGCGCCCGCAGCGAGAAGTCGCCTTCGCGCAGCGCCGCCAGCATGTTGGACAGCGTTTGCAGCGGCCGCACCACGCGTTCGCGCAGCGCCACGGCCACCACCAGCCAGACGCCGGCCACGAAGCCGCCGAGCGTCCAGGTGGTGCGCGAGGGGTAGTCGCCGGTTAACAGGAGCGCGATCGTCGCCACCACCCCCGGGAGTCCGGCGCCGATCGCGAGCAGGAAGACGCGGCGCTCGTGCGTGAGCGAGAAGCGGCGGCGCCGGCTTCCCTCGAGGCGCCACCCGGGGTCGTTCACCGCCCCCTCGAGGCGCGATGGCGGGTCGCGCCCGGCGCCGGCGTTCCGCTGCCAATCGTTGGGCTCACGGCGCCGTGCTCCCCGTGTCGATGCGGAAATGCTCCAGCCGGCGGTACAGCGCGCTGCGGCTCAGCCCCAGCGCCTTGGCGGCATGCGAGATGTTGCCGCCGTGCCGCGCCAGCGCCTTCCGGATCAGGACCTGTTCCACGTCCTCCAGCGACATGTCCTCGAAGCGCGGCGCGGCCTGCCCCGTCAGGCGCAAGCCGAGGTCGGCGGCGCGGATCGCGTTCCCCTGGGCAAGGAGCACCGCCCGCTCCACCGCATGCCCCAACTCGCGAATGTTTCCCGGCCACGCGTGCTCCAGCATGGCCTGCATGGCCCCGGTCTCGAACCCCTCGATCGCCTTGCGATAGCGCGGCGCATGGCGCTGCAGGAAGGCACGCGCGAGCGGCGCGATGTCGTCGCGCCGCTCGCGCAGCGGCGGGAGGTGAATCTCGATCGTGTTCAGCCGGAAGAGGAGGTCCTCGCGGAAGCGGCCGGCGCGCACCTCCGCCGGCACGTCGGCGTTGGTCGCCGACAGCACGCGCACGTCGACGCGCCGCATCCTCGACGATCCCACGCGCTCCACCTCGCCCCCCTGCAGCACGCGCAGCAGCTTGCTCTGTTGCGACAGCGAAATGTTGGCGATCTCGTCGAGGAAGATCGTCCCGCCGTCGGCCAGCTCGAAGCGCCCGATGCGATCCGTGCGCGCATCGGTGAAGGCCCCTTTCACGTGCCCGAACAGCTCGCTCTCGAAGACGCCATCGGCGAGCCCCCCCATGTTCACCGCCACGAAGCCGCGCGGCGCGCGCGGCGACGAGGCGTGCAGCCAGGTGGCGACGAGTTCCTTCCCCGTGCCGTGCTCGCCGGTGATGAGGACGTTGGCATCGCTGGGCCCCACGCGCTCCATCAGCTGCAACACCGGGCGCATCACCGACGACTCGGCGATCAGCGTGGGGAGCGTCGCGGTCGCCGAGCGAAGGGCGCGGTTCTCTCCCTCCAGCGACTGCGCCCGCCGCAGCGCTCGTCCCAGCTCCACCGCGTTGCGCACGATGGCGACCAGGCGCGCGTTGTCCCAGGGCTTCTCCACGTAGTCGTGCGCCCCGCGGCGCATCGCCTCGACCGCGGTATCGATGCTCGCCCACGCCGTCATCACGACGATGGGGAGCGTCGCGTCGTGCGCCACCAGCTGCTGCAGGAGGTCCAGCCCCTCGCGCCCGGAGGTCGTGTCGCGCGTGTAGTTGAGATCGGCCAGCACCGCGTCGTATTCGCGCGATCGCACCGACGCCAGCACCTCCATCGGCGACCGCGCCGCCTCCACGTGGTAGCCCTCACCCTTGAGCAGCAGCCGCAACGCCTCGAGGACGTCGGGTTGGTCGTCGGCGATGAGGAGGCGGGGGGAGCGAGGCATCTTCTGCGAGAGGACGAGAAGACGAGAATGACGAGAAGACGAGATCCTGAATGGCGGAAGATGCCCAAAGTAGCGCGGCGCGCCTACCCCACCCGGGCGCTAACGCCCACTCGTCTTCTCGTCTTCTCGTCCTCCCGTCCTCTCGTCAGACACCACCCACCCGTCGCGCACCGTCACGATCCGGCTCCCGTACTGTGCGTTCTCCTCCGAGTGCGTCACCTGCACGATCGTCGTCCCCGCCTGGTTGAGCCCCACGAACAGCTCCATGATGTCGCGCGCCTGCGACGAGTGCAGGTTCCCCGTGGGCTCGTCGGCCAGGAGGAGCGCCGGCTTGGCGATCACGGCGCGCGCCACTCCCACGAGTTGCTGCTGCCCCCCCGAGAGCTGGCGCGGGTAGAGATCCTTCTTCCCCACGATCTGGAAGCGGTCGAGCGTGTCGGCCACGATGGCGGCGCGCCGGTCGCGCGGGACGTCGCGGTAGGACAGCGGGACGTCGAGGTTCTCGGCCACCGTGAGGTCGTCGAGCAGGTGGTACTGCTGGAAGACGAAACCGATGTGGCGCCGGTTCAGCGTTAGGCGCTCCTTGTTCCCCAGCGCGTGCACCGGCGTCCCCCGCAGGAAGTACTCGCCCGTCCAGGCGCCGTCGAACATTCCCAGGATCGAGAGGAGCGTCGACTTGCCGGCCCCGGATGGCCCCATGATCGTCACGAACTCGCCAGGGTTGATGTCGAGCGTGACGCGGCGAAGCACGTACGATTTCCCCATCGGGAGGTCGTACGCCTTCTCGACACCGCGCATCGAGACGAGCGGACCGGTGAACACGTCGTCGGCGACGGTCGCGTCGGGCTTGCTGCTGCGGAAGAGCGCCATGGAGACGGGAGAGGGGAGACGGGAGACGGGAGAATGGAACCCGTGGAGTCTACTGACTGCGCAGCGCTTGCACGGGATCGAGGCGCGAGGCGCGTCGCGCCGGAAGGTAGGCGGCCAGCGCGCACACGAGGAGGATGAGGAGCGTCTGCGTGGCGAAGGTGAGGGGATCGGTGGCGCTGATGCCGAACACCAGCCCGCGCAGGAGGCGGGCGCCGCCCCATGCCAGCGCCAGCCCCACCGCCGCCCCCACGCTCGCCAGCAGCATCGCCCGCCCCATGATGAGCGTCACGACCTCGCGACGCACCGCGCCCAGCGCCATGCGGATCCCCAACTCGCGCGTGCGCAGCGAGACGGTGTAGGCCAGCGCCGCGTAGATCCCGATGATGGCCAGCACGAGCCCCAGGAGCGCGAAGGCGCCCAGGAGATACGCACCGAACCGGATGCGACCGAGCGCGCTCCCAGCGCGCTGCTCCAGCGTGCGTTCGTCGTACACTGCCAGGTCGCGACTCTCGGCGCGCACCGCGCTGCGCGCGCTGGCCGCCAGCTGCATGGGGTCGCCCGCCGTCCGCATGAAGTAGAGCCCGCGCCCCCACGTGACCTGCAGGTACGAGCCGTAGAACTCCGCGTGCGGCTCGCGCCCCACCGCTCCGTAGTTGATGTTGTCGATGACGCCGACAATCTCCGCGCGATTCCAGGCGCCGAAGCCTATCCCGATCGACTTGCCCACCGCGTCGCCCCGCGGGAAGAGGCGCTGAGCCGCCGCCAAGTTGATCACCGCCGCCATCGGGGCGCCCTCGCGATCGCGCGCATCGAGGAATCGCCCGGCGATCAGGCGTCCGCCCACCGCCTTCAGGTAGCCGTCGTTCACGACGTGCACGCCGATGCTGGGGCGTGCGCCCGATTCGGGAAGCGCGACGCCGTCCACGCTCAGGACGATCGTCCCGGGGCACTCCTCCGAGAGCGGCGCGCACTCGTCGGTGCCGACCGCGGTGACGCCGGGAAGGGCGCCCAGTCGCGACACGAGCGATGTGCGGAACGCCGTGGCGCGCGAGCCGGCAAACATCGAGTCGCGCGGCGGCTGCACACGCATCGTGTAGACGCCGCGGGCGTCGAACCCCGCATCGACGCCGCGCGCCTTGGCAAACGATCGGGAGAGGAGCCCAGCGCCCACGAGCAGGAGGAGCGAGAGCGCAACGTTCCCCGTGACGAGGAGCGCACGCGAGCGCCCACGCCGAAAGGTGAGTCCGCCCTCCGACGATGCGCCGGCGCCGTCCTTGAGCGCCTCGCCCAGTCGCGGGCGCGAGGCGCGTAGCGCGGGCACCACGCCGCACAACGTCCCCGTCACGAGCGACAGCGCCAACCCGAACGCGAGGACGCGACCGTCCAGCCGCACGGCCGACAGGTCGAGGAACTGCGCCGTTTGCGTGCGCAGGTGGCCGCCGCTCGCGGGGACGAGGGTGCGCACGGCCTCGGTGGACCAGCTCGCGACCAGGATGCCCAGCACGCCGCCCGTGAGCGACAGCAGCAACGTCTCGGCCAGCAGTTGCGCCGCCACCTGGGAGCGCCTGGCGCCAATGGCGACGCGCACGGCAAACTCGCGCGTGCGCACGGCGGCGCGCGCCAGGAGGAGGTTGGCCACGTTCACGCACGCAATGAGGAGGACGCAGGCCACCGCCCCGAAGAGGACGAGGACCGAGCGCGAGAGCGACGCGTCCTCGCGCGCCTCGCGCAGCGTGACGGCGCGCGCCCCCCACACCGCGCCGTCCCCCGCCTCGGGGAGCGGATGCGCCGCCTCCACCTGCCGCCCTAACGCGAGCATCTCCGCGGAGGCGCTGGCCGCGCTCACGCCGTCGCGCAGCCGCCCCACCGCGTCGAACGAGTGGTTCCAGCGCTCGCGGAGGATCTCCGGGTAGGAGAAGCGAGGTGCGGCCGAGATCGGGGCCCACAGCGCCACCTCCCCGCTCAGCCCGCGAAAGCCGGCAGGTGCAACGCCGACCACGGTCACGGGGTCGCGCTCCAGCACGATCGTCCGGCCAATGAGCGAGGAATCGCCGCCAAAACGCCGCATGAAGAGCGCATGGCTCAGGACCGCCACCGGCGCCGCCTGCGGCGTATCGTCGCCCGGCTGCAGCCCGCGCCCCAGCGCCAGCGGGGCACGCAGCAACGTGAAGTAGTTCCCCGAGACGAGCTCCATGCGCAAGCGCTCGCTCCCGTCGCCCCCCGACAGCAGCAACTCCTGCGTCGTGTAGGCGGCCACTCCCTCGTACGAACGCTGCAGCGAGCGCATCGTTTCGAACTTGGGATACGACCACACGATCGCCTGCGTCTCCTCGTTGGGCGGGCGCACGGTGATGGAAAGGTCCATCAGCCGGTCGCTCCCCTGCCACGGGAGCGCGCGCAGCATCGTCGCCTCCACCACACCGTAGATGGCCGTCGTCGCGCCGATTCCCAGCGCGAGCGTCAGGACGGCGGCCGCTGACGAGAGCGGGGTGCGCGCCAGGGCACGCAGGGCCACGCGAAAGTCGGGCATCATGGCGTCGTCAGGCGAGAAGGGAAGCTGGCAGCGACAGTCGGGATGAGGATGCAAGGCCCATGTGCGAGCGCTGGTGTCGTGGCGGCTCGGCGTTCAGTCGGCGTTCAATCGGCGTTCAATCGGCGCGCAGCGCGCGCACCGGGTCCACGCGCGTCGCCCGTCGCGCCGGGATCCAGCTGGCGAGCAGCGCCACGGCGCCGAGCGTCAGCGAGACACCGATCAGCGTGATGGGGTCGGTCGCGCTCACGCGATAGAGCGCACCGCGCAGGAGCTGCGACAGCACCACCGCTGCCGGGATGCCGATCGCGAAGCCGATGCCGATCAGTCGCAGCGCCCCGCGCAGCACCAGGCGCATCACATCACCCGCGGTGGCGCCGAGCGCGATGCGCACCCCGAGTTCCCGGGTGCGTTGCGCCACGAGGTACGACATCACGCCGTACAGCCCGATGGTCGCCAGCAGCAACGCGGCGATCGCGAACACGGCAAACATCGACCCGAACACCCTCGGCTGGAACATCCGGTCACGCACCACGAAGTCCATCGTGGCCAGGCGCGCCAGCGGGAGGTCGGGGTCGATCGACGTCACCGCCGCGCGCACCGCCGCGGTCAGCGCCGCCGCATCGGCGATCCCGCGCACCGCGATCCCGGTCGACCCCGCGGCGCCCGGCGGGAGCGGCACGATGAGTTGCGGTCGACGGCGATCCATCACGCTGCGCGTCACCAGATTGGGCACCACGCCAATCACCGTGCGCGGCGCCGCCGTCGGCGCCCCAACGACCAACAGCTTGCCGATCGGCGACTCCCCCGGCCATTCGCGCTGGGCGAGCATCTCGTCGATCATCACGACCGGGGCGTCGATGCGGGCCTCGTCCTCCGCGATCGGGCGGCCGCGGCGCACGGGGACGCGCAGCGTGGAGAGGTACGACGGCGACACGCGCAGCAAACTCGCGGAGGGCGCCCCGCCTTCGCGGTACTCCTTCCCCTCCGGGTAGTACGGCGATTCCCTGCAGCAGTCGGCCACCAGTTGGCGGTCGATCGTCCCCACGTCGGCCACTCCCGGGATGGCGCGCAGCCGTTCATCGAGGACCGCGCGGAAGGCAGCGCGCGCGCTGTCGGTTGCGTACCGCGCGCCCGTTGGCGCCAGGTCGAAGGTGAGCAGGTTCTCCGTGGCGAAGCCCAGGTCGGCCTGCATCGTCTGCAGGAAGCTCTTCACCATCAGCCCCGCGCCGACGAGGAGCACCAGCGACAGCGACAGCTCGGTCACGACCAGCGTGGCGCGCGTGCGCCCCACCTTCGCCGTGCCGCTGCCGCCGCGCCCGCCGGCATCCTTCAACGTCTCGCCTAACGCGGGACGCGAGAGCTGCCACGCCGGGACGGCGCCGAAGACGAGTCCCGTCAGCAGCGTCGTCGCCGTGGTCACGAGCACCACCGTCCGGTCCACGTCGAACGTCATCCAGTACGGGACGGTGGTCGGCATCATCCGCTGCGTGAAGAACTCCACGCTCCACGCCCCCACCAGGAGCCCCAGCACCCCGCCGCCAATCGAGAGGAGGATGCTCTCGGTGAGTAGCTGTCGCACGATCCGGGCGCGCGATGCCCCCACCGCCATCCGCACTGCCACCTCGCGGTGCCGCGAGGCGCCGCGCGCCAGCAGGAGGTTGGCCACGTTGGCACAGGCAATCAGCAGCACGAAGCCCACCGCGCCGAGCATGATGAGGAAGATCGCCCTCACCTCGCGTGCGACGAGGTCGTTCCCCGGGACGATCCACGAGCTCCACTCGCTGTTGGTCGTTGGATAACGGAGGGCGTTCTGGCGCATCAGCGCCGCCACGCGCGCGTCAGCCTGCGCGACCGTGACCCCGGGCGCGAGGCGCGCCGCCACCTGATATGCGCGCGCGTCGCGATGCCCGCGCATCGAGGCCGGCGCCAGCGGGAGCCAGAGGTCGTCCTGTTCCGGGTAGCGCACCCCGCGTTGCATCACCCCAACGATGGTATGCGCCTCGCCGTCGATCAGCACGCTGCGCCCCACCACGTTCGGGTCCGAGGCAAAGCGCCGTTCCCACAGCCCCGAGCTGATCACCGCGACGCGCCCCGCCTCCTCCTCGTCGGGGCGGATGAAGCGCCCCCGCTCGGCGCGCAGCCCCAGCATCGGGAAGAGCGACGCCGACACGCGCGACCCGTTCACGCGCTCCGGTTGCTCCATCCCACCCACGTTCCACGTGCCCGCGAGGCTCGCCCCCACGGCGGCGAAGGTGCCGGGCAGCTCCGCCACATCGCGGTAGTCGTCGTACGACCAGCTCCCGTACGTGTGCCGCTCACCCGTGGTGCGCCACATGCTCAGGTGCATCACCCGTTCCGAGTCGGCGAACGGCATGGGGCGCACGAGCAGCGTGTTGAGCGGCGTCCAGATGAAGACGTTCGCCGCAATGCCGAGCGCCACGCAGATGGTCGCCGCCGCCGTGAACGTCGGTGACTTGGCCAGCGAGCGGAAGGCGAAGCGAATGTCCTGCGCGATGGAGTCCATGCGGCGCGCTCCAGCGATGGTGGGGCGCGGCCGCGAGGTGGCGCCGCGCACGGGACGTACCTATCCCTTCCAGAACGCCATGAGCGTCGAGAGTCCCGCCACCACGACGGCGCTGCCTAACGTCAACACGACGATGACGGCACCGAGGCGAGGGGCGGGCCTCACACCGGCGCCCCCGCCATCTCGTCCACCACACGCCCGTCAAACAGGTGAATCGACCGGTCGGCGTGGCGCGCGTAGCGCGGATCGTGCGTCACCATGCAGATCGTCGCGCCGCCGCGATGCAGCTCACGCAACAGCTCCATCACCGCCTCGCCGTTCGTCGAGTCGAGGTTCCCCGTCGGCTCGTCGGCCAGGAGGATCGCCGGGTCGCCCGCCACCGCGCGCGCCACCGCCACGCGTTGCTGCTGGCCGCCCGACAGCTGCGACGGATAGTGCTTCACGCGATGCGACATCCCCACGCGCTCCAGCGCGTCGTGCACGCGCTTCTTGCGCTCGGCCGCCCCCATTCCGCGATACGTCAGCGGCAGCTCGACGTTCTCGTAGACGGTGAGGTCGCCGATGAGGTTGAACGCCTGGAAGATGAAGCCGATCTGCCGGTTGCGGATGCGCGCCCGGTCGGCCGCCGAGAGGTTGGACACGTCCTCGCTGGAGAGCATGTACGTCCCGCCGGTTGGCGTGTCGAGGAGACCGAGAATCGAGAGGAGCGTCGTCTTGCCGCACCCCGACGGGCCGTTGATGGCGACGTACTCGCCAGGACGGATGTCCAGGTGGATGTCGGCCAGTGCATGCGTCTCCACCTCGTCGGTGTAGAAGATCTTCTTGATCCCCGTCATGCGGATGAGGGGTTCCGCGGCCGGCAGGTCGTTAGGCATGGTCATCGCTCGATTCTCACCCGGTTGACGTTGTCGAAACGCGACATGTCGGAGATGATGACGCTGTCGCGCGTCTGAAGGCCCTGCAGCACCTCGATGGTACTCACCGACGCCCGCCCCAGCTTGACGCTGATGCGCGTGGCGTTCTTGCCGTCGGCCTCGATGCGGAACAGCCCCACCGCCTGTTCCGGTTGCCCGTACGCCGGGCGCCCCACGTACAGCACATCGTCGAGCCGTTCGAGCTCGATCACCCCGTCCACCGACAGGTCGGCGCGCGCCCCCTTGGGAAGCTCTCCCTCGAGCGCGACCTCCACCGTCACCGTCCCGTTGGTCGAGATCGGGTCGACGCGCATCACCTTGCCGTTGATGATCCCGTTGCGCGTGTCGACCGCCGTCTTCTGCCCCAGCACGATGTCCTTTGCCTGCGTCTCGGGAACCCGCAGCACCGCCTTGAGCCGCCCCGGCTGTGCCACGGTGGCCAGCGTCTGTCCCGGCACCACCCACTGCCCCAGCTCCAGCGGCAGCGTTTGCAGCTGGCCGTCCAGCCCGGAGAGCACGCGCATGGAGGCCACGCGCTCCTGCTGGAAGCGCGCCACCGCACGCATCTGTTCCACGTTCGCCTTCGCCTTCCCCAGCTGCTCCGACATCGCGCCGGTGAGGATCTCCAGGCGCTTGGTCTCGAACTCGAGTCGGTCTTCCAGCTCCTTGACCGCGTCGCGCGCCTTCTCCACCTCGTTCTTCGACGACAGCCCCTTGGAGTCGAGCCCCTCGAAGACCCCCGCGTCGCGCAGCGCGTTGGCCCGCAGCGTCTTGATCTGCGCCACCTGCGACGCCTGGTTGAGACGGTTGGTCTCCAGCGTGGTGCGCAAGGTGACGAAGTCCTGCTCCGCTTGCGTCAGTTGCCGCTGCGCCTCGAGCGCCTGCAGCTGCACTTCCGGGTTGGAGAGCTCCAGCAGCACGGTGCTGGCGGTCACCTGCGACCCCGGGCGCAACGGGCGCGCTTCCACACGCCCCGCCGTCACCGCCGCCACGTAGCGGATGTTCTCCGGCACCAGCGTTCCCGGCGCGCGCACCTGCCGGATCATCGTCCCGCGCTGCACCGAGTCGACCCACAACTCACTGCGCGAAACGCCGGGGGGGCGCGCCTCCAGGTTGCTCAGCGCCAACGTAGTCGCCACCACGGCGACGACCGCGCCGGCGATGAGCAGGTTGCGCTTGGTCTTCTTCTGTGGTGCTCGCTTGATGTCCACGAGGGCGGGTTCGGCGGATGTAGTCGGCGAATTGGACAACCGCGGCGGCGCCGCGGTTTCGCCCCTGTCCAAGGGAAGTCCCGTGCCGCGATACGGTTCAGCGCAAGTCGTTGACGGGGAAAGCGTTAGGCAGCACGCCGGCGCGCGCGCCGATCCCCGTGGTGTGCGCTGGTGGGACGCGATGTCCGGAAGCGGACACTCTCACCCTCCGCGCCCACGCCGCATTCGCTCGCGCTCTCCCGCCAGACCGCGCCAGGTCGCGCCCACACACACGCTCCCCTCTAAGAAAAACGGCCCCGAACGGGCCGCCACCAGGAGATCGAAGAGAACGTCGCGCCGGAATCGCCGAGCGCCTACTGCGCGTCCCCCGTGCTGTCGGCGAGCGTGATCAGTCGGCGCGCACTCTGCCACTTTCGCAGAAGGGTGGGGCCCAGCGAGGCCAGCGAGGTCTCCACCACCTGGCGCCGCGACGTGCTGGCGTGGATCACCTTGCCGTCGCCCGCGTAGATCCCGATGTGGGTGATGCGGCGCTTGGTCCCGAAGGTCAGCAGGTCGCCCGGGCGCAGGTTCGCCGTGTCGCGCGCCACCTCGCGGCCAAACTTCGACTGCTCGTGCGCGGTGCGCGGGAGGGTGAACGAGAGCGCTCCCATCACGTAGCGAATCAACCCGCTGCAGTCGAAGGCCTTGCCCGGCGCCTGCGCCCCCAGCCGATACCGCGCCCCGATCTGCGACCTGGCCACTGTCAGGAGCGAGTCGCGCATCGCCGATTCCGCGGTGAGCGACGACACGGTGAGCAGCGGCATGTCGGTGGAGAGCGCCGCCACTTCATGGGGCTCGCTCATGCGGATGGAGAGCGAATCCTTGAGGCGCTGCGCCGACTCGCTGAAGGCGGCGAACGGCTTCCGGCGTACCCGCTTCTGCCTCGTGCTCCGCTGCGCGAACGCGTCGTGCGAGAGCACGAGCGTCAGCGTGAGGGCAAGCGCGAACAGTCTGGCGAAGCGGGGCATTGCGCTGGGTTGGCGTTCGTTGCGGCTCTACTGCAAGGCGATCGAGCGAGATCCAGGCGGTGCGGCACGCCGCACACTCGGCATACCACAGACTGCTGCCGAGCCGGCGGGGAAACTACCTGCCGAGTCGGCATCGGTAAGAGGACCCACGTCACACCGCCCAACTTTGCACTGGCCAGCTGGTCAGTACCCCGGCTTCATTCGGTGATACCGCGGCTTCAGGAGCCGGCGTCCTGATCCCCGCGGTAGATACACCCCGACGTACACGTCTCCCGGACCTGGATCTCGGCCAGCCCCGGAAGGGCGGGGACAAGGGAGCGCCAGATCCACTTCGCGAGGACCTCGCTGGTGGGATTCTCCAGCCCTGCGACGTCGTTGAGATATCGGTGATCGAGCTGGTCGTGGATCGGGGAGAATGCGCGCTTGATGTCGGCGAAGTCCATGACCCACCCCGTTTCCGCGCCCACGTCGCCCCGCACGGTCACCTTCACATGGAATGAATGCCCGTGCAGGCGCGCACACTTGTGTTCTGGTGGAACGTTGGGGAGGCGATGCGCGGCCTCGAAGCTGAATTCCTTGAATACGAGCATCGGGAAGGGGCAGAAGACGAGAGGACGAGAAGCCTGTCCCAGCGAAGGCTGGGAACGAGAAGCCTGTCCCAGTGAAGGCTGGGGACGAGACGACTGCCTTACCGGAGGCCGAGAGTCTTGTGGGTCTGCAGGCTCAGGTGCCACTGGGGGTGAGCCAGGCAGTAGCGGATGGCGGCTTCGGTGTTCTCGGCGCGCTGCGGGCCGTCCATGGGTTGGAGCGAGAAGTGGCGGAACTGGTAGTGCTCGAACCGTTCGGGGGGGGCGTCCGCTTGCGGGTAGACGAGCTTGAGTTCGTTCCCGGCCGTCAGGCGCAACTCGGTGGCGCCCTTGGGGCTGACGCAGATCCAGTCCAGCCCCGGCGGCGCGGGTTGGGTGCCGTTGGTCTCCACCGCGACCTCGAAGCCGGCGGCGTGCAGGGCGCGCACGGCTTCCTCGTCCAGCTGCAACAGCGGCTCTCCGCCCGTGCACACCACATACGGCTTGCCGCCGCCCCCCGCTGGCCAGCGCTTGCGCACCGCGTCGGCGAGTGCCTGGGCGGTGGCGAACTTGCCGCCGTCGGGGCCCACCCCCACGAAATCGGTGTCGCAGAACGGGCACGCCGCCGACTCCCGATCTGCCTCGCGCCCCGTCCACAGATTGCACCCGGCAAAGCGGCAAAAGACGGCGGGGCGCCCGGCGTGCGCACCTTCGCCCTGCAACGTGTAGAAGATCTCCTTCACCGTGTACATCAGGACGGGGGACGGGGGACGGGGGGCGGGAGAGGGTCCGGCGTGTGCGAGGAGGCGTCGTGCGCGTAGCGCGTGGGGTCGCGGATGCCGGCTTCGTGAAAGCCGCGTCGCCTCAGCAGGCAGGCATCACAATGGCCGCAGGCGGCGCCGTCGGCTGCGGGATCGTAGCAGCTCGTCGTGATCCCGTAGTCCACGCCTAACGAAACGCCGAGCGTGATGATCTCCCGCTTGGTGAGCGCCATGAGCGGCGTGCGGAGGGTGACCGGGCGCGTCCCTTCCACACCGGCGCGCGTGGCGAGGTTCGCCATCCGCTCGAAGGCGGCGATGTACTCCGGTCGGCAGTCGGGATAGCCGCTGTAGTCCAGTGCGTTCACCCCGATGAAGATGTCGCCTGCCTCCAGCACCTCGGCCCACGCCAGGGCAAACGCAAGGAAGATCGTGTTGCGCGCCGGGACATACGTGACCGGGATCTCGTTCGAGGGTTCGTCCAGCGGACGGTCCTTGGGAACCGCCAGGTCGCCCGTGAGCGCCGAGCCGCCGAACATGCGCAGGTCGATGTCGGCAATCACGTGCTGCGCCACGCCGAGTTCGCGCGCCACGTGCTGGGCGGCCGCGATCTCGGCGCCATGGCGCTGGCCGTAGCGAAACGAGAGGGCATGCACCGCATACCCCTCGTGCCGGGCAACGGCGAGGAGCGTCGTGGAGTCGAGGCCGCCGCTCAGGAGGAGCACGGCACGGCGCGTGGGGGGGGGGTGTTGGCTAGGCACGTGGTGACGGCGGTGTTAATGTCTCGAACCTAGTCGCCCCGACCACCAGTCTCCACGCCACGACTCCCTCCCCGTGCCGCGTTTCCCCTCTGCCGTTTCCATCCTCGCCGTCGTTGCGACGGTCGCGGCGTGTGCCCCCAAGGCGTCCGTTGCCCCCACGCCCGCAGCGCCCGCCAAGGAACCGCCGGCCCCCGATGGTCACACCGTCATCAAGGCGATGAACGATCGCTACATCGGGAAGTTCTACATGACGCTGACCTACAAGCAGAACGTCAGCATCATCGGCACCAACGGGCGCGAGACGCGGCAGGTGTGGAACCAGTACGTCACCCTCCCCGGACGCCAGCGCATCGACTACGTCCCGCTTGCCTCCCGCAGTGGCGTGCTGTACGCCGACGGCAAGCTCTACTCCTTCACCAACGGGAAGGTGGCCAACTCGCAGCCGGGGTGGCATCCGCTCCTCGTTCTCACCGGCGACGTGTACACGCAGATGCCGGACACCACAGCCATGCAGCTCGATTCGCTCGGCTTCGACCTTGCCATCGCCCGCAAGGACAAGTGGGAGGGGCGCGAGGTGTGGGTTGTGGGGGCGGCCGCGGGCGACAGCACGCGTTCGCAGTTCTGGGTCGACACCGACTCGCTCCTCGTGCGCCGCATCCTCCAGCGCGAGACGCGCGCCGGGCGCGTGACGGTGAACGAGACGCGCTACCTCAACTACAAGCCGGTTGCCGGCTACCCGGTGGCGTACAGCATGCGCGCCTATCGCGACGGGCGACTGTACTTCCGCGGCGAGTCGGTGAGCGTGAAGGAAGGCGAGCGGCTCCCGGTGGAGCTATTCGAGCCGCAGGCGTGGGTCACCTCGCAGCTCAAGCGTTAGGCACGGAACGCCGCCACACCCCGACTTCCAGCGCCGCGGGCGGCGTCAGGCGGCGTCGGTGGCGTCAGTCGGCGTCAGGCGGCGTCGGTGGCGTCAGGGGCGTCAAGCGGCGTCGGCGCGCAGCGCCCCCACCAGCTCGCGCAGCTGCATGCTTCCCTGCAACAACTGCGTAGAGGCGGAGCTCATCTGCTCGCACGCCGCGCTCTGCTCCTGCGTCGAGGCGCTGACCTGCTGCGCCGCCGCGGCGTAGCCCTCTGCCGTTCGCGCGACCGATTGGACGCTGCGCGCCGCGGTGGCGACGATGACGGCGTTCCGCTCTGCCTTCTCGGCCGCACCACCCGCCGCCGAACGCGTGCGCCCCGCGGATTCGGTGATGCTGTCGAGCGCGGCGTCCACGTTGCGCGATACTCCCTCGATCTCTTCCACCTGCGAAACGCCGACCTCCATCGCGCGCGTCGTGGCCCCCACCTGCGCCGTCACCACGCGCGTGAGGCGCACCACGTCGTCGGCCGCGGCTTGCGCCTGCTCGGCCAGCTTGCGCACCTCGTCGGCCACGACGCCAAAACCGCGCCCCGCCTCGCCCGCGCGCGCCGCCTCGATGGCGGCGTTGAGCGCCAGCAGGTCGGTCTGCTCGGCAATGCGCCCCACCGAGGCCACGAGCTTGTTGATGTCCTCGGCCGTCACCTTGAGCGCGTCGACTTCCGAGGCCGCGTCCCGCACCGTTTCCCGCACCGTCGTCAGGATCCCTAACGAGCGCGCGATCTCGAGGCGCTTGGCGCGCGCCGTCTCCTCGATCGCCGCCGCCAGCGCCGTCAGCTCGTCGGCGCTCAACACCACGTCGTCGGCGTTGGTGCGGATGGCGCGCAACGCATCGTCGATGGCGCGCAGCTGCCGCACCTGGCTCTCGGCGCCCGTCGAGATCTCCGTCATCGACGACGCCATCTGGTTGGCCGAGGCGGAGATCTGCTCCGACACATTGGCAAGGTCGCGCGCCGAGTGCGCCACGTCGTCGGCCGTGTTCGTCGTCACCGAGACCACGCGTGACAGCGAGGCCGACGTCATGTTCATCGCGTCGGCCAGCTCGCGAAACTCGCCCGGAAGCTCGCCATCCACGCGATTGGCGAAGTCGCCGGCGCTCAGCGCGCGCGCCTGTTGCGCCAGTTGCCGCAGCGGTCGCGCGATCCACGTCACCGTGCTGAAGACCACGATGAGCCCCAACACCACGGCGATGGCCATGATGATCACGACCCAGGTGGCGCGCTGTTCCGCGTCGCGGCGCAGCTTGAGCGAGGCGGCGTCGACGCCGCGCGACTTGAGCGAGGCCAGTTGTCGCACGTCGCTCAGGAGCGAGTCGATGCCGGCACGGGCGCGACTCCCTTCCAGTGCAGCCGCGTCGCGCCGGCCGAGATCGGCCAGGCGGTGGGCACGTGCGTAGCGCACCTCGAGTGCCGACAGGCGCGCATCGATCGCCGCCACGAGCGACATCTCACGCGCCGACTGTCCGTGCTGGAGGTTCATGGCGCGTTGCGCGCTGTGCGCGTCGCGCGCGAGGCGACGGAAGTCCGCCTGCGCCGACGAGTCGCGCGTCTCGAGATAGCGCTGCGCCGCCGCCAGCTCCTGCGTCACCGCCCCGGACAGTCGCGCCGAGAACTGCGCGTCCTGCTGCACCGTCTCCAGCGTTTCGCCAATCACTCCTGACATGCGCATGATGGCGGCGCGACCGGCGAACCCCGCGGCACAGAAGAGCGCCACGAGCAGTCCAAACGAGACAAGCAGGCGCTGGCGAATGCTCTGGAAGCGCACCACGCGTTCGATCATTCGCCGCGCCCTCCGTCGAGCACGAGGGCGCCGCGGCGCACGCGCGTCATGACGTAGCCCTTGCCCACCACATCGCCGGTTGATTGGAACGAGATGGGGCCGGTGACGCCGGAATAGGCGGTCTCGCTGGTGCGCGACGCGAGCCAGTCGCGCACGGCGGCGCGCGATGCGCCACCGTCGGCCAGCGCGCGGGCCACGAGGCGGGTGGCGTCGTAGGCGAGCGCGGCGTTGCCGTCGGGGTCCATCCCGTAGCGCCGGCGAAAGGTCGCGGTGAACTGCTGCACCTCGGGGCGCGGATCGCGCGAGGAGAAGGGGGCGCCGACAAAGACCCCCTCGGCGAGTGCCGTGTCGCGCACCACGCCGGTCCACCCGTCGCTTCCGAAGAACGCCGAGGTGACGCCCTGGCGGCGCGCCTCGCGCAGGATCGAGAGCCCCGAAGCCTCGGTGCCGGCGACGAAGACTACATCGGGCGTGCGCCCGGCGATCCAGGCGACAAACGGTTCAAAGTCGCCATCGCCTTCGGTGGGAATCGGGTCGCTGCCGACAATGGTTCCGCGAAAGTTGCGCTCGAACGACTCGGCGAGCCCGCGCCCGTAGGCATTGTTCTCATACAACACCGCGGCGCGCGTAAAGCCGCGAGCGCTGGCGTGCCGCGCGAGATCGAGCCCGTTCACCGAGTCGCTGGTGATCACGCGGAAGACCCACGGCGAGACGCCGGAGAGGTCGGGAGTGGAGGCGGTGGTGGAGACCGCGGCGAGCCCTTCGTCGTACACACGCGCGGCAGCGATCATCGTCCCCGAGTTCACGTGTCCCACCACGGCGAGCACCTGCGGGTCGTTCACGAACTCGGCGGCGATGGCCACGGCGCGAGTCCCGTCGCCCTTGTCGTTGCGCATCACGACGCGCAGCGGATGTCCGCGCACGCCGCCTTCCTGGTTGACGAGTTCGAGTGCGAGCTCGATTCCGCGCTTGTTCATCTCGCCGTAGGCGGCGTCCCAGTTACCGGCAGCCGCAATGACCACCGCCTCGCCCGCGGGGCGGCAGGCGGTCACGGACGCCGCGACGCATGCGCCAAGCAGGAGGGGCGCCAGCGGCGCGCCGAACCGGCGCGGAGGAACGAGCTTTCGGTGAGGGTATCCCACGAGAGAAAGACGCCTCCGTGGGGGGGGCGGCAACGGCGGTGGGGGAGAAGACGAGAAGACGAGAAGACGGGAAGACGAGAAGCCTGCCCCAGCGAAGGCTGGGGACGAGAAGCCTGTCCCAGCGAAAGCTGGGAACGAGATGCCTGCGCCGGGCAATCTCGAGCACGAGGGGCCGAGGGCGATGGGGGCCCCTTCGGTCACTCGGATTGTGATGTGCGTTACGTAGGGCGGCGAGCGGCCGCGCGCTTGGTTAGCGCGCCCTCGGCGCTTACTCAGCGCTTCCTCAGCGCGCCGGCGCCGGCTCCTGCTGGGACAGGCAGTGCAGCGTGCCGAGGCCCCACACCAGGTCGACCGAATGGATCCCCACGACCTGTCGGTCGGGGAAGCACTCGGCGATGATGTTCAGCGCCACGCGGTCGTTGGCGTCGTTGAACGTGGGGACGAGCACGATGCCGTTGGCGACGTAGAAGTTGGCGTAGCTGGCCGGGAGGCGCTGGCCGTCCATGATGACGGCGCGTGGATAGGGGAGCGTGACGACGCGCAGCTCGCCCTTCGCCGCCAGTGAGAGGCGCCGCAGGTTGTCGGACGACCGCAGGTGGTTCTCGTCGGCCGGATCGCCCTCGTACGCCAGCAGCACGGTGAACTCGTCGACAAACCGCGCAATGTCGTCCACGTGCCCGTGCGTGTCGTCGCCCACGCACCCCTCGCCTAACCAGACGGTCTCCCGCACGCCCAACACGTCGCGGAAGACCTGCTCGTACCCCTCGCGCGTGAGCCCCGGGTTGCGTTCCTGGATGGGCGACAGGAGGCACTCCTCGGTGACCATGAACAACCCGGCGCCGTTGGTCTCGATGGCCCCGCCCTCCAGCACAACGCGGCCAGCACCGTCCGGGCGCATGGGTTCGAAGCGCGGGAGCCCGGTGATCGATGCGACGGCCGCGCCGACGAGGGCATCCTGCGCGTAGTTGTCGTACTTGGCCCACGCGTTGAACTGCCAGTTGGCGAGGTGGACCTTTCCCTGTGCGTCGTGCACCGCGGTGGGCGCCGAGTCGCGCAGCCAGACGCGGTCGTTAGGCACCACGTGCAGCCGGTACCCCGACGGGTCGCAGGCGTGCGCTTCCAGCCGGGCGCGCGCATCCTCACGCACCTGCTCGTCGTGACAGAGGATCTCGACCCGTTCAAACCGGTGCAGCGCGCGCACGATCTCCGCGTAGACCCACGGAATGGGCTCGAGCTTGCCCGGCCAATCCGGCTCGTGGTGCGGCCACGCGATCCACGTTGCCGTGTGGCGCTCCCACTCCGCCGGCATGCGGAACGGCGTCGCGGAGTTCGGGAGGCGCTCTTGCGAGGTCGACATCGTCAGGCGCCCAGATATCGCGAGACCATCCCGCCGTACGCATCCACGCGCCGATCGCGCAAGAACGGCCAGTTGCGCCGCGTCTCCTCGATGAGCCTGGGGTCGCACGTTGCCACGAGCACCGACGGTTCGGTCCCCGCTTCGGCGAGCGGGCGCCCGAACGGATCGTAGATGACCGACTGTCCGAAGAACTCGAGTCCGTCGGTCCCCGCTTGTGCCTCGAAGCCCACGCGATTGACGGCCGCGACGAAGACGCCGTTGGCAATCGCGTGCGAGCGCTGGATGGTGCGCCACGCATTCACCTGCGCCTCGCCGAACGTCGCCTTCTCCCCCGGGTGCCAGGCAATGGCGGTGGGATAGAACAGCACGTCGGCGCCTAACAACGACGTGATGCGCGCCCCCTCCGGGTACCACTGGTCCCAGCAGATGAGGACCCCGACGGTTCCGTAGCGCGTGTTCCAGACGCGAAAACCGTTGGCGTCGCGTGAGCGCGCGGCGTCGCGCGGCGCGGTGTCGGCCGCGTCGCCGGGCGTGAAGTAGTACTTCTCCTCGAACAGCGGGTCGTGCGGGATGTGCATCTTGCGATACACGCCCAGCAAGGTGCCGTCGGCGTCGATGATTGCCGCCGAGTTGCGGTACAGCCCCGCCGCCTGCCGCTCGTACATGGGGACGACGAGCACCACCGCGAGTTCGCGCGCCAGCGCCTGCATGCGCTCGGTGGTGGGGCCGGGAATGGGCTCGGCCAGGTCGAACCAGTTGATATCCAGCGACTTGCAGAAGTATGGCGCGTTGAACAGCTCCTGCAGGCAGATGACCTGCGCGCCGCGCGCATGCGCACTGCGCACGCCGGCAATGGCGCGCGCGACATTGTCCTCGATCGTGCGCGAGCCGGCGACTTCCTGCACGAGCCCGACGGTGAATGGAGCGTTTGGCATGTGCGGAAACTACTGCCCATCGCACGAATGGTCGACGGCTCCGGACCGCCCCACCTCGAGCGTTGGCCGCGCCGTGCTCACTCGATCAGCGCAATCACCACGTCGTTCACGTTGGTCCCGGTCATCCCCGTGCGCAGGAGCGCCCCCGCGGCGTCGAGCGCGGGATGGGCATCGTGCGTGGCCAGGTCGCGTTCCGGTGAGCGAGCGCTGAGGGCGATGCGCGCCCAGGTTCGTGCGTCGACGATGGCGCCGGCGGCGTCGGAGGGGCCGTCGCGACCGTCGGTGCCGGCGGAGAGGATGGTGATGCCGCGCCCTTCCGCACCGGCGTCGTGCAGCGCGCGCGCGGCGGCCAGCGCCAGCTCCTGCGCGCGCCCCCCAACCCCGGGAGTGGCGCCGAGCGCCACGGTGGTCTCCCCGCCCCACATCAGCGCCAGCCGGCACGGCGTGGTTAGGGGGCCGGCGGGGGTCGGTCGCCCGGGGAGCGAGGCGCGCGCCACCACCGCGGCGCGCGCAATGGCGTCGCCGGTGGAGCGGGCCGCGCCAGTGATCGGTGTGGGGGCAACGCGCACCGTGATACCGAGCCCGCGCGCTGCCGCCTGCGCCGCGTCGAGCGCGTCGGCATTGCCAAGGATGATCCGCGGCTCGATGCCGCGCAGCGTCTCGCTGCCGAGCTTTGGAGTTTCCGGCACCTCCCCGGTGAGCGTATGGTCCAGGTAGGTGCGGACCGGATCGGGAATCGCCGGCCACAGGCGCTGCTGCTGGGCGAGCTCGATGAGGTCGGCGGCGGAGTGGCGATCCGCGCTGCAGGGGCCGGAGGCAATCGACGCCGGGTCGTCGCCAATGACGTCCGACGCGATGAGGCAGGTGACGCGCGCGCCGGCCCCACCCAGCGCGGCGCCGAGTCGCCCGCCGCCCCAGCGCATGACGCGCTTGCGGAAGGCGTTCATCACCGCGATGGGGGCGCCGCTGCGGTGCAATCCCTGGAAGAGCGCGAGCATCGCCGCCTCTGGAATTCCCTCCACCGGCGCCGCCATCAGGCTCGATGCACCCCCCGACAGCAGGACGAAGACATCGTCACCGGGTTGGATGAGCGGCAGCAGGCGCAACACGGCGTCGGCGGCGTGGCCGGAGCCGGCGCCAGGGAGCGGGTGGTCGCCGACGATGACCGGAAGCGGGTGGGCCGTGGCACCAGTGTCGCTCGTCACGACGAGCCCTCCCTCGACGATGCGTTCCACCGAGGCGAGGACGTCGATCGTCGCGCGCGCCATCGGCGCTGCCGCCTTGCCCGTGGCGATGATCCATGGCCGGGCCCCCACCGCGATGCCTAACGCCGAGCGATCGAGTGCGCGTTCGGTGGCGTCGTACGGATCGGCGCCGCGCACGGCGGCGGCGAAGAGCGACTCGGCCAGCGTGCGCGCGGCGCTGTGCGCCCCTGGCGCCGGGCGGGAGGGGGTGGGCGGGACGGGGGCGTCGTCGGCGATCATGGGTGAAACGTACACCCGAGAAGCGTGCAACGCCCCGGCGATGGTTGCCGGGGCGTTGCAGCTGTCAGTCCGAACCGCCCGCTGGCGGCGAGAGCCTGTCGATCACGGCACCCAGCTCCGTGTACGCGTCTGCCGACGACTGCCGGAATGGTTGCGCCTTGTAGGCGATCTTTCCGTCGGGCCCGATCACGTACAGCGAACGGTTGTCGAGCTTGGTGGCGGGCAAGTACGCCCCGTACAGCTGCCCCACCGCACCGTCGCCATCGCTGGCAAAGATGAATGGGAAGTTCGCGTCCTTCATCCACGAAACGAGCGCGGTGTCGGGATCGACGCTGATCCCGATGAGGGTCACCTTCTTCCCCCCATTGAAGAGCGTGGCGTACTGATCACGGTACGCCTCCATCTGGATCGTTCAACCCTTGGTCCGCGCCTTGAAGAAGAAGGCGAGCACCACCGTGTTGCCCCTGTACGAGGAGAGCGTGATCGCCTCCTTCATCGGGCCGTCCATCGTGACGCCGCGCAGCGTGAAGTCGGGTGCCAAGTCGCCAACCCTGGGCCCGGTCTCTGCCTGCTGGGCGACAGCGGCCGACGGCGCGACGGCGAGTGCGATGGCCGCTGCCATCGTCCCGAGCCTGACCGAAGTGAATCGCATGTGCCTGTCCAAGCGGGTGAGCAGACAAACTGGGGGAGACACGCGGTGATTTGCAACTCGCGACACCGATCGCCGACGTGACCGCGAGAGGACACCCGGGTGTCCGTGTCGGGGACACCCGTCGACGTAAGTCGTTGCGGCGCAAGAGCGGGACAGTCGGCACGCCCCGTGCCCTTCCGGACGACAACCACCATGCCCCCACCGGAGGGTTCCATGTCGATCTCTCGTGCGTTCGAATCCGCGGGTCGCGTAGCTGCCACCGTCGCCACCATCGCCATCGTTGCGCTCGCCGCGTGCGGCGGGAAGGAGCAGACGGCGGCGCTCGACCAGGCGCTGCGCAACGATCTCTCGTTGGCCTCGCAGGCACAGCCGTACCAGCCGCAGATGTACGTCTCGCCCACCGAGCAGGGATACGGCTATCCGCCGCAGGGGTACTACCCGCAGGGTTACTACCCGCAGCAGGGGTACCCGCCGCAGTACTATCCGCAGCCGGTGTATCAGCAGGCGCCGCAGCAGGTGGTGTATCGTCAGGCGCCGGCGCCGCGCGTGATTCGTCGCGCCCCCGCGCCGGCGAGCGAGCCGGTGTACACCAGCGCCGGCTCGGCCAACGGCGGCGGCGGTGTCTACGGCGAGGAGCCGGTCGTGAAGCACACCAAGCGCGACGCGATCATCGGTGCGGCTGCCGGCGCCGCGATTGGCGTGGCCAGCACGCGCAACACCCTCAAGGGGGCCATCATCGGCGCGGCGGCTGGCGGGCTGCTGGGTGCCGTGTACGGCGAGAAGATCGACGTGCGCCGGCGCTAGACGTCGTGACGCAGGCGCGGTCGCCGGCGCCTAACGCGCGCTCGCGACGGTCGCGCCTGACGAGCGCGCGCCTGACGGTCGCGCCTGACGAGCGCGCCTGACGAGCGCGCCTGACGCGCGCGGGCGCGCACCAGCGGGGCGGGGGCGACGGTCGCTCCCGCCCCGTGTTGCATCTCAGGACGGAACCGCCAGCCGCAACGCCTGTCGGTGGCAGCGCACCGTGACGGTGCAGCCGCGCGCGCGGTGCAGTTCGCCGTCAGCGTCAAAGATGGGAGGGCTGTCGAACGTGAGCGTCGCCTCGCGCACCGAGCGAATGTCGACCTCCGGCGAGCGCGTATGGGTCCCCCGCGTGACACCGGCAAAGACCACGGCTCGGCGCAGCGCCGGGGCATCGGCCACGCACACCAGGTCGAGCGCGCCGTCGTCGAGCCGAGCGCCGGGAGCAATGCGGAAGCCGCCGCCGAAGCGCGGCCCGTTGGCGAAGATGACGGCGAGGTAGTGTTTGCCCGGGGTTGTGGCGCCGCCCACCCGGACGTCGGCCACGATCCCGGGATAGCCGAGGAGCATCCGGGCCGCGGTGAACAGGTAGACGGCGTGCCCGCGCAGCCAGCGCACGCGCTGCGTTCCCTCGAGCACCGCGGCGTCGAAGCCAAAGCCGAGGCAGTTGACGAAGTGCACGCCGTCGGCCTCGCCGACGTCGATGCGCCGTTCCCCAACCCCCATCGCGATCTCGATCGCCCCCTCGAGGTCGTGCGCAGGGATCCCCGTCGCCCAGGCCAGGTCGTTCCCCGTCCCCGCCGCGAGAAGCGCCAGCCGCGGCCGTTCCCCCATCACCCGCGCCGCCATGATCCCGCGGACCACGTTTCCCCACGTCCCGTCGCCGCCTAACGCGGCGATGGTCGCCACCCCCTGCTCGGCGGCCTCGCGCGCCAGGTCGAACTCCTCGCCGGCGTGCGTCGTCAGCCGCAACTCGACGGCCAGCGTCCCTCCCGACCGCGCCACCGCCGACTCGACGATCGTACGAAGGCGCGGGATCAGACGCGCCCCACGCCCGCGCCCCGCGGCCGGGTTGGCGATGACCACAACGGGCGGCGTGTCGGATCGGGGGGCGTCGGAACGCGGGGCGGCAGGCATGGCGACGAAACAAACACGGCGCCACTCCCCGGGGGAATGGCGCCGTGCCGATCGGCGTTGCGCGGCTCGCCGGCTACCGCCCGCTCACCAGTTGTCGCAACACGTACGGCAGGATCCCGCCGTTGCGGTAGTACTGCAGCTCCTCGGGGGTGTCGATGCGCGAGCGCACCGCAAAGCGCGTCTCGTTCCCGTCAGCGGCACGCGCCACCACCGTCAGCGTGGCGCGCGGCGTCATCCCCTCGCCCAGCCCCTCGATGGTGTACGCCTCGAAGCCGGTGAGCCCCAGCGATTGGCGCGTGGCCCCATCGGCAAACTCCAGCGGGATCACGCCCATCCCCACCAGGTTGGAGCGATGGATACGCTCGAACGACTCGGCGATGACGGCGCGCACGCCGAGGAGTGCCGTCCCCTTGGCCGCCCAGTCGCGCGACGACCCGGTCCCGTACTCCTTGCCGGCGATGATGATCAGCGTCGTCCCCGCCGCCTTGTACCCTTCGCTCGCCTCGAAGAACGAGGTGGGCGCCGCGTCGCTCGTGGTGCGCGTCCACCACCCTTCCATTCCCGGCGTCAGCTCGTTCTTGAGGCGGATGTTGGCAAAGGTGCCGCGCATCATCACCTCGTGGTTGCCGCGCCGCGCGCCGTACGAGTTGAAGTCCTTCTTCGGCACGCCTAACGACAGGAGCCACTGCCCGGCCGGGCTCTTCTCGGCGATCGACCCCGCGGGGGAGATGTGGTCCGTCGTGATCGAGTCGCCGAACATCCCCAGGACGCGCGCGCCGGCAATTGGCTGCACCCCGGGCGGCGTCATCGTCATGCCCGTGAAGTACGGCGGATGCTTCACGTAGGTGGAGGCGTCGTCCCACGCGTAGCGCGACCCCGTGGGGATGCGGATGGCCTGCCACTGCGCGTCCCCGGCAAAGACGTCGCCGTATTCCTTCTCGAACTGCTCGCGCTTGACCGACGACAGCACCACGTCCTCGACCTCCTTCGCACTGGGCCAGATCTCGCGCAGGAAGACCGGGCCGTCGGTGCCAATGCCGATCGGTTCGCGGTCGAAGTCGATGTCCATGCGCCCGGCCAGCGCGTAGGCCACCACGAGCGGCGGCGACGCCAGGTAGTTGAAGCGCGTCTGCGGATTCACGCGCCCCTCGAAGTTGCGGTTCCCCGAGAGGACTGCGGCCACAGTCAGCTTCCCGTCATCGATCGCCTTCGAGATCGGCTCGGGGAGCGGGCCGGAGTTGCCGATGCACGTGGTGCAGCCGTAGCCCACGATCTGGAAGCCTAACGCGTCGAGCGCCGGCTGCACGCCGGCCTTGTCGAAGTAGTCGCGCACCACCTTGGAGCCCGGGGCGAGCGAGGTCTTGACCCACGGCTTGCTCGTGAGCCCCCGCGCCGACGCCTTCTGCGCCAGCAGCCCCGCGGCGAGCATCACGCTCGGGTTGGAGGTGTTGGTGCACGAGGTGATCGCGGCAATGACGACCGCACCGTCCTTGAGCGCGAAGCGCTGCCCGCGCCACTCGCAGGGGACGCCGGCGTTCTCGTGGGTCGGTCCCTCGCCCTCCATCACCGCCACGGCCGTCCCTTCACCCTTGCCCTTGGCCGCCGCCTGCTGCTCGCGATGCGCGCGCAGCGACTCGGTGTAGTTGGCCTTGACCGCGGTGAGCGGGATGCGATCCTGCGGACGCTTGGGGCCCGCCAGCGACGGGACCACGGTCGACAGGTCGAGCTCGAGCGTGTCGGTGAAGATCGGCTCGGCCATCCCGTCCTCGCGGAAAAGCCCCTGCGCCCTGGTGTACGCCTCGACCAGTTGCACCTGCTCCTCGCTGCGCCCCGAGAGGCGCAGGTACTTGAGCGTCTCGTGGTCCACCGGGAAGAAGCCCATCGTGGCACCGTATTCCGGCGCCATGTTGGCGATCGTCGCGCGGTCGGCCAGCGCCAGCGAGGAGAGCCCGTCGCCATAGTACTCGACGAACTTCCCCACGACCTTCTTCTTGCGCAGCATCTCGGTGCAGGTGAGCACCAGGTCGGTCGCCGTTGCGCCTGTCGGGAGCTTTCCCGTGAGCTTGAAGCCGACAACGTCGGGAATGAGCATCGACACCGGCTGCCCCAGCATCGCCGCCTCGGCCTCGATCCCCCCCACGCCCCAGCCAAGAACGCCGAGGCCGTTGATCATCGTCGTGTGCGAGTCGGTGCCCACCAACGAGTCGCAGTAGGCGAGCCGTTCCCCGTCCTGCGCCGCGGTGAACACCACCTGTCCCAGGTACTCGAGGTTCACCTGGTGGCAGATCCCGGTTCCCGGCGGAACGACGCGGAAGTTGCGCATCGCCTCCTGTCCCCAGCGCAGGAACTGGTAGCGCTCGGAGTTGCGCTCGTATTCCAGGTTCACGTTGAGGAGGAAGGCGGCCTCGGTCCCGTACTCGTCCACCTGCACCGAGTGGTCGATCACGAGGTCGACCGGCTGCAACGGGTTGATCCTGGTGGGGTCGCCGCCGAGCGTGGCGATCGCGTCGCGCATCGCCGCCAGGTCGACCACGCACGGCACGCCGGTGAAGTCCTGCAACAGGACGCGCGCCGTGCGGAACGCAATCTCCTTGTCGACCGGCTGCTTCACGTTCCAGTTGGCCAGCGTCTCGATGTCCCCCTTCTTCACGAAGGCCCCGTCCTCGCCGCGGAGGAGGTTCTCCAGCAGGACCTTGAGGGAGAAGGGGAGACGGTCGACGTTGCCGTTCGACAGCGCCCGCAGCGCATCGAGGCGGAACATCGTGTACGACCGTGGGCCAACGGTAAGGGTGGCCTTGCTGCCGAATGAGTTCGGATGGGTCATGGTCTCATCACGCAGATGAGGGCACCGCACGCCGCGGCGCAGTGAGTCACGGAGCCACTGGCGGCGGCACGCGGCCCCCGCCAGGCTGCGAGTAATGTAGCGCGATGTTGCCAAGTATCGGTCGCCGGGCCGCGCACGGCCATCACGCCCTCACGTGACGGCGCGGTAGATTCCTCCCGCGCCGGAGGGCTGCGTGGTGATCCCTCCGGCTGTGGGCGGTCGCCTCTCCCCGCCCGCGAACTCGTCGCCCCGGGGAACCGATGTCGGTTGAACATTCGCTCGAAGCGCAGGTCGCGGAACTCGCCATTCGGTTGATGGCGGTGGAATCGACGAGCGGGCACGAGCAGGCGGTCGTCACCGTTGCCGAGCAGCTCCTGGCCAGTCGCGGCTGGCGCACGGAACGGATTGCCGTGGGCAATGGACGCGACGCGATCCTTGCACAGGTGCACGACGAGGCGGTCGTCACGCTCTCCACGCACCTCGACACGGTCCCGCCGTACATCCCGCCGCGTCTCGATGGCGACACGCTGCACGGGCGCGGGGCCTGCGACGCCAAGGGCATTGCCGCGTCGATGATCCTGGCGGCGGAACGGTTGCGCGCGCGCGATGTCCCCGTCGCCCTGCTGTTCGTCGTTGGGGAAGAGACGACGCACGACGGCGCCCACGCCGCCAACGCCCATCCCACCGCATCACGCATCCTGATCAACGGCGAGCCCACGGAGAGCACGCTGGCGGTGGGGACCAAGGGGGCGATGCGGGCGCTGGTGCGCACGACCGGTCGCGCCGCGCACTCGGCCTATCCGGAGATGGGGCACTCGGCCACGCGCGACCTGGTGCAGCTCCTTGCCACGCTCGACGACGTGGAGTGGCCGACCGATCCGGTGCTTGGTCCAACGACGGTCAACATCGGGATGCTTGGCGGCGGCGTGGCCGACAACGTCATGGCGCCGTCGGCCGAGGCGCGCCTCATGCTCAGGCTCGTTACCCCGCCCGCCGATGTGTGGCCCCTCGTGACGCGGTGGGTTGGTGATCGCGCCACGGTGGAGCAGGGAATCACCGTTCCCCCGGTGCGACTCGGCACGCTCCCCGGTTTCCCGACGAGCGTGGCCGCGTTCGCCACCGACATCCCCGCGCTCACGAACTGGGGGACGCCCTACCTGTTCGGCCCCGGCTCCATCCACGTGGCGCACACCGCGCACGAGCACGTGTCGGTGCGCGAACTCGCCGCGGCGGTGGACGCCTACGAGCGCATTGCGCTCGCCGCGCTGGAGCGCGAGGGACTAACGGACTACTTGCCGCCGAGCCAGAGCCAGAGTCCGTAGACGCCAACGCCGAGCCCGCCGACCGCGATCACCGTCCCGGCGTCGCCGCCGATGATGACGCCACCCAGGAAGGCCGCGCTGCCAACGATCGTGAGCGCCATTCCACGCGTGGCGCGGGGCGAGGCCACCACCGGCGGAGTGAGCGGCGCGTCGCCCTGGCGCACATCGAGCCCGGCGATTGTAGCCCTGACCCGCGGCCCAGTCTCGGGCGTGGCGCGCGATTCGGCCGCCGGAGTCGCGGGACGGCTGGGCGCACTCACGACACGCTCGGTTGCGCTTTGAACATCGCGCAGGTCGCTCGCGGCGATCTGGGCAGCGACTACGGCCGGGGCAGCAGCCAGGAGGGTGGCGCCAAGCGAGAGGCGGACGAGCAGAGTGCGCACAGTCATGAGAGCGTGGGGTGAGAGGCTGGGAGTCTGCCCTGCGTTGCGAGCGAGAAAACTACGAGAGTGATACCTTGCGACCAACGCGCGAGGTTCCGAAGGGCCAGCGCATCCGGATCGTGCAAAGACTTTCGTTCGCGCGTTCTCGCCGGTGTCCGCGACGAACTTGCTGGCGGCCCCGAGCGATCGCGCGCTATTATTTCCCCCCCAACACCGCCTCACGAGAGAAGGAATGCCGACGCCTCCCGCCAAGATCCGGAAGCAGTACACCAACGCCGACTACCCCGAAGTCCTGCTGCGCTTCGAGGACGGTCACGAGATTCGCATCCAGAAGGGGTCGACCAAGTCGTTCGACTGCTATCCGGGCGAGCGGATCAAGATCCTCGCGAAGTACGATCCGACCTCCGACGAGCGCGAGAAGGTCGACACGCTGCGCGCCGAGCAGTTCCCGGACGCGGTGGCGTGACCCGGCAGGGCGCTTCGGCAGCCCTGACGAAGTTGTGGCTGGCGGCTGGTGCGCGCGGCGCCCAGTCGCCGGCGCGCTCCACGCCATGATCCGGCGATGATCCGGCGATGATCCGAATAGTCCCCGAAGTCGCCGCCGCGCTGCTGGCCCGGCGACCAGTGGTCGCGCTCGAGAGTTCGGTTCTCGCGCAGGGGCTCCCCATTCCCGCCAATCGCGAGGCCGCCGAGCGCATGACGACGGCCGTGCGGCGCGCCGGCGCGCTCCCCGCGGTGACCGGGGTCGTGGATGGAATGCCGACCATCGGGCTCACCGACCCCGAACTCGAGCGCTTTCTGGCGCGTGATGGCGTGCGCAAGGTCTCCTCGCGCGACCTGGGGGTCGCGGTGGCGCAGCGCGCCTGCGGCGCCACCACGGTCGCCGCCACCCTCGCCCTAATCGCCCGCAGCGACGTCCGCGTATTTGCAACTGGCGGCATCGGTGGCGTCCACCGCGAGAGCGCCTTCGACGAGTCGGCCGACCTGGTCGAGCTCTCGCGCACGCCGCGCATCGTGGTGTGCGCCGGCGCCAAGTCGATCCTCGATCTCCCCGCGACGCTGGAGCGCCTCGAAACACTCGGCGTCCCGGTCATCGGCTATCGCTGTCGCGAGTTCCCCGCCTTCTTCTCCACGTCGAGCGGGCTCCCGGTGACGGCGACCGCCGAGTCGCCGCAGGAGATCGCGTCCATCGAGCGCGCCCATCGGCAGTTGGGGCGTCGTGAGGCGCTGCTCATCGTGCAGCCGCCGCCAGTGAGCGACGCCATTCCGCGGGAGGACGTCGAGGCGGCGCTGGCCGGTGCCTTACGAGACGCCGCGCTGCAGGGCGTGCGCGGGGCGGCCATGACCCCATTTCTCCTGGGCGCGGTGGAACGCGCGACGTTCGGACGCACCCGGCGCGCGAACCTCGCGCTCCTCGAGGCCAACGCGCTCCTCGCGGGTCAGATCGCCGTCGCGCTTGCGGCGGAGAGCGGTGAGGCGGGTCCGAGCGTGCCGTGAGGCACTCGCCGCGCGTCCTTGGGACGAGTGCGCGGCATGACGCCATGCCCGGGAGGCGAGGGCGCGGCACGGTGCCCTGCGACTCGCTAGCTTTCCTGCGGGTACCCGGACGTGCGGTCACCTGACGCGACGCTCGTCGAGCGAGAGTATTGAACACGTCTCGTTCGCAATGGTACAATAGGCCAGCACGCTCGATGCGGAGGTAGTGCCCGAGATGCCGACTCCATTCCTGAGTTCCGAGGAGTACGATGAGCGCGCCCATCACCTCTACAACGAGGGGCAGTACGATGAGGCGCTCGATGTGCTTCGTGAGGGGCTCGCGCTCTATCCGCACGCGGTAGAGCTGCACGTCGGCGTGGGCTATGCCCGCCTGGCGCGCGAGGAGTACGCATGGGCGCGCCGTGCCTTCGAGGAAGCGCTCATCCTCGACCCGGAGCACGAGGACGCACTCGCCGGGCTGGGCGAGGTCCTGCTCAAGCTCGGGCTCGAGGACGCCGCCCGGAAGTCGTTCCACACCACGCTCGCGTTAGGGTACGAGGACGACGTCGAGCTGATGCTCCAGATCGGCCGCGCCCTCTTTCGCGAAGGGCTCATCGACGACGCCAAGGAGTACTTCGAGGTGGCCGCCCGGCAAGCCCCCGACTCGGCGGAGGCGGTGGCGCTCGTGGGCTACTCCCAGCACCGCCTGGGCGACGACGACGCGGCCATCGCCACGCTGCGCAAGTCGTTGCAGCTCGACTCCGACCACGTCGAGGCGCGCATCTACCTCGGCAACATCCTCTACGACCGCGGCGAGTACGAGGCGGCGCTGTACCATCTCGATCGCTCCAAGCCGCAGGATCACTGGGACGAACTCGGCATCTGGCGCCTGATGGAGCTGAAGCGCACGATCCATCGCCTCCCCGAGGACGATCCCGAGCTCAAGCAGTGGGAAGAGCGACTGGCCGAACTCGCCGGTGAGCCCGACGACATCGACGAGATGCTCGCCGAGATCGAGCAACGGGCCATGGAGCAGGACCAGGCCGACGTCAAGCAGCAGCTCGAGCTCTTTGGCTCGATGTTGAGCGGGCTGGTGGAACAGAAGGGCGAGACGCGCGTACATCGCATCATGACGCGCGATGGCCGGGCGTTCCACGGGAGCTGGGACGACATCGTGCGACAGATGCGAGACGGCAGCGCCACGTTCAATGGCCATTCGGTCCAGGACTTCATGCTCAACGAGGCACGTCGGGGCTTCTCGCTCTCGGGAGTCGTGATTCCCACCGGCGATGCGGAGAGCTTCATCCGCGGCAGCGCCGACGCCGGTCTGCTGCGCATCCTCACCTGACGCCACGCCGCACCGACGGCGCTCGTCGGTCGCCACCGGTCAGCATAATTCACGTCGTTCACGTCGTTCGCCACTTCCCACCACGGCTCATCGGGGCTCATGCCAACAGATGCCCAACGGACGGCGCGGGCCGCGTTTGACGCGGCCCGCGCATCGTTTGACCGCCTGACGAGGGCGGTTGCCGCCACGGAGGTCTCGCCTGCGCTGTGCGACGCCTGGAGCGGAACCGAGAATGCCCTGCGCGCCTTGGCGGGGACCAACGTGCTCGGTGGAGTGGCACTCGTGCGCGAGTTGCGGCAGCGCAACCTCCTCGCGCTGGACGACGCGCACGCACTGGTCGACTTCCACGCCGCCGCCGAGCGCGCGGCGACCGAGGGCTACGCCCCCACCGACGCCGACATCGACGCGGCGCGCGCCGCCCGCGATCACATACAGCGCGTGCTGGACCGCGAGGTGGCGCCGGCGAGTGCGTCGTACACCAGTCCTCTCGCGACGCCGGCGTCACCGGCGACGCCGCGCTCCGCGCCCGACCAACCGCCACCGGTCCCGCTCGAGGGACCGCCATCCGCCAGGAGCAATCCGCTGGCCGCGGTGCTGGTGATCGTGGTGATCCTCGCCATGCTGGGCGCGGGGGGCTACTACGCCATGACGCTCGATCGCGAACCGTCGGAGCTGCGCGCCGGCCGGCAGGCCTTTGCGGCTGGCGACCGCGTCTCGGCGCGCAACGCCTTTGCCGCCGCGGTGCTCGCCGACCCGACGCTTGCCGAGCCGCACATCTACCTGGGGCGGCTGGCGCGCGACGCCGGCGACCGCGCCACCGCCAGCGCCGAGCTGCGGCGTGCGGTGGAGCTGGAGCCGCGCAACTACCTCGCCCACCGCGAACTGGCCGGCTTCCTTCTCGCCTCGGGGCAGGCGGAGCTGGCGCGGTCGTTCTACCAGCGCGCCATCGAGCTCAATCCCGACGACAAGGTCGCGATGGGCTTCATGGCGTGCGCGCTGCACCGCCTTGGCCGCACCGATCTCGCGGTGCGCTTTTTCCAGCGCTCGGGCGCCGGCCCCTGGGACGCCTGCAAGTCGACGCCTCCCGGCCCGCTGGGGGCGCCGCCAGCCGCAATGCCGGGTGCGTTTCCGGGTGCGGTGCCCGGTGCCGCGGGGGGAGGGGTTGCCGCCCCCGCCCGCGTTCCCCCTCGTTAGTCCACCATACCTCCCCTCGCATGATCCGCTCGCTCGACCCACGGAGCGTCCATCGTCACGTCCTCGCCAACGGGCTCACGCTCCTCATCCACGAGGATCACTCCGCCCCGGTGGCCGCGGTCGTCACCTACGTCAAGGCCGGCTACTTCGACGAGACCGATGACGTCGTGGGAATCGCCCACGTCCTCGAGCACATGTTCTTCAAGGGGACGCCGACGCGCGGGGTCGGCGAGATCGCCAGACAAACCAAGGCCAGCGGCGGCTACCTCAACGCGGCCACGATCTACGACCACACGTCGTACTACGCCGTCCTCCCCGTCGAGGGGCTCGACGCAGGGCTGGCCATCCAGGCCGATGCCTACGCCAACTCGGTCATCGACGCCGAGGAGCTGCGCCGCGAACTCGAGGTCATCATCGAGGAGGCCAAGCGCAAGGAGGACAACCCGGGGGCGGTCACCACGGAGACGCTCTACGAACTCCTGCACGACCGGCATCGCATCAGGCGCTGGCGCATCGGGCGCGAGGCGCCGTTGCGCGCGCTCGGACGCGACCAGCTCGTGCGCTTCTATCGCAACTTCTACCGCCCGTCGAACACCGTCCTCGTCATCGCCGGCGACGTCACCCCCGCGTCGATCCTGTCGCGCGTGACGGAACTCCATGGCGCCCTCCCCGACGGCACCATCGAGCGCCATCCTGGTGAGGACGAGGTGCAACGTGCGGGGCGCCGGTATCGCGAGCGCGCCGGCGACATCGCCGAGACGCAAGTGGCCATCGGCTGGCGCACTCCGGCCACGCGCCACCCCGACACCCCGCTCCTCGACCTGTTCGCGGCCGTGCTCTCCAGCGGACGGTCGTCGCGCCTGTACCGCGCGGTGCGCGAACAGCGACTCGCCTCGGGCGCGACGGCCTACAACTACACACCGACAGCGCTGGGCGTCTTTGTCCTCCACGCCGACGGACCGGCCGATCGCGCTCCCGAAGCCGCGCGCGCGATGTGGAGTGAACTGCACACGCTGCGCGAACGGGGGATCGATGCCGGCGACCTGCAGCGCGCGCAGCGTCTCTTCGAGTCGCGCTGGCTCCGACGCCTCGAGACGATGGAGGGGCAAGCCAACTTCCTCGCCGAGTGGGAGGCGTTAGGCGACTGGCGCTGGGCGGATGAGTATGCGCAGCGCATGCTCGATGCCACCGCCGACGAGGTGACCGACGCGGCGCGCCGTCATCTCGACGCGCAGCAGGCGTCGATGATGGTGTACCGCCCGGCCTCGGCGCCGGAATTCGCCGGCAACGTGGATGCGGCGTTCGCCGCGCTCGACGGTGCCCCCGCGTCGGCGCTGGCACCGGTCGCGCTCCCCCAAACGCCAGCAGCCGCAACGCCGCTCACGAGCGTGACCCCCGAGCAGGCGCATGGCGCGGTCTCCGTCTTCCGGACCGCCCGCGGCGTCCCGATCCTCGTGCGCCACAAGGCGGGCTCGCCGGTCGTGCACCTGGGGCTCTACGTCCTGGGCGGCGCCCTCGACGAGGCGGCCGCGCAGGCGGGAATCGCCACGCTCCTCGCGCGCGCCACGCTCAAGGGAACGGCCCGCCGAAGCGCCGATGGGATCGCCTTCGAGACCGAGTTGTTAGGCGGGACCATCGCGCCGACCGTCACGAGCGACGGGATTGGCTGGACGCTGTCGGTGACGCCGCGACACCTGGCTGCGGGGATCGACCTCCTGGCCGACGTCGTCATGGCGCCAACGGTTCCCGAGGGCGCGCTGGAGACCGAGCGCACGGTGGCGCTGTCGCAACTGGCGCAGCTGCGCGACGACATGATGCGCTATCCCGTGCGCCTGGCGACCGAGGCGGCGTTTGGCGACCATCCGTACGGGCGCGGTGTGTTAGGCAGCGATGCCACGCTGCGCGCGGTGACGGCTGGCGACGCGCGCGCCTGGCACGCGGCCAACGTGCTCTCCTCACCCTGCGTGCTCGCCGTGGTGGGAGACGTGGCCGCCGACGAAACGGCGCGCCGCCTCGCGTCGGCCTTCTCGGCGCTCGAATACCGCGCGCCGTTGCCGCTCGTCGAGCCGTCGTGGCCTAAGGCAGTCGTGAGTCGCGCCGAGCTGCGCGACAAGTTGCAGACCGGCCTCGCCATTGCCTTCCGTGGACCGTCGCGCCGCGACGACGCGCGTACCGAGGCGCAACTCATCGCCACCGTCGCCTCCGGGCTCGGCGGGCGCTTCTTCGACGAGCTGCGCGACAGGCAATCGCTTGGATACACCGTGCACGCCTCGGCCAGCGACCGGCTCGCGGCCGGGATGTTCGTTGCCTACATCGGAACCTCGCCCGAGAAGGAGGAGGTGGCACGCGCCGGACTCCTGCGCGAGTTCGACAAGCTGCGCGAAGCACCCATCACCGACGCCGAACTTGTGCGCGCCCGCACCTACGCGTTAGGCACGCACGCCATCGCCCAGCAGTCGGGGGGCAACGTGCTCGCCGAGCTGGTCGATGCCTGGCTGTACGGACGCGGGCTGGACGAACTCGATCGATACGCCGCTCGCCTCAACGCGGTAACGCCGCAATCGATGCAACGGCTGGCACGTGAGTACTTCGACCCTGACCGTCGCGTGGAAGGAATCGTGCGGGGACGGCGCGCGTAGCACGAGAAGACGAGAGGACGAGAGGACGAGAAGACGAGATTGCCCCGCCCCGGCGCCGACTCCCGCGCCCAAGGGTCCTGACCTCGTCTTCTCGTCCTCTCGTCTTCTCGTCTTCTCGTCTTCTCGTCTTCTCGTCTTCTCGTCTTCTACGCCGCCGTCGGCGTCATGATCTTCCCCACGAACAAAATCGTCCCGCTGATCCGTTCGCGAATCGCGAAGACAAACGGCCGGTTGACGTTCATCACCACGCGCTGGGGGAGCGAGACAACGCCGATGCCGATCGTGGTCACGGCCGCGGCCTCGGTCCCCACCTCGTTCACGTCCACGAAGCTGTTCTGCTTCACGAACGAGATGAAGAGCTCATTCCCCTTGCGCGACGACAGGCGCGTGAAGTCGGCAACGCCGCCGATGAAGGCCGTGGGCATTCCCATGGCCTTGAGTTCGGGGTTCAGCAGCCGTTCCCACGACATCTTGAAGCGCGGGAGCGACAGCTCGGTGTCCGCGGTCCGCAGCGACGAGGTGAGCGTCGTCCACGTCGCAGCGTCCAGCGAGTTCACCAGCGACGCCACCGTCTCGCCGGTGCGCGGCAGGACGACCGTCATCGAGAACGCGTCCCCTCCGTAGCCCAGGTCCACGACCTGCCGGCCGTCCACCAGGCCCACGCGCATCGTGTCCGTCAGGTGCATCATCGGCACCGACACCGCCGCACCTCCCTCCGGCGTGAACGGCGCATTGCTCGTCCGCTTCGGATCGAACGCCTGGCGCCAGTCCCCCTTGAAGTAGATGGCGTTCATCAGGATCATCATCAGGTCGGCGTCGAGGAATTTGAGGACCTCCTCGATCTTCCCGTTCGTCGCCGTCTTGGCCCAGCCGTTGATCGTCGTGAGCGCCGAGGGGCTGTTGAAGTCGAGCCCCGCCGTGCTGGCGTCGAAGTACGACTTGGATTCGGACAGGAAGGTGGGTTCGACGAATGGCGCGAAGGTATCGCGATAGAAGATCGAGTTCGCGATGCGGAAGTCGACGTGCGAGTCCAGCCCACGCAGGAGCGCGATCAGGTCCCGGTAGGCGGTGAGCACGTCGGTGCGCGACATGGTCCCGAAGCCCAGCGTCGTGCGCATCTCGGTCTCGGTCGTCCCCGCGGCGCCGTTCACCAGCATCCCCAGCGCCATCGACGCCGAGAGGGGTGAGATGAAGTGGTTGTCCGAAGGAGACGCGCTGTTGATGCGCCCCAACAATCGGAAGCCGAAGCCGTTGGCCGCGGTGATGATCCCCTGCTCGGCGCCGCTCAGGCTCCGCGGCAGCGTAGTAATGACGTTCGGCGCCGCCTCGCCAGGGCCCGACGAGTCGCTGCATGCTGCGGAGAGCACGAGCGAGGTACAGCACAGGACCGCGACACCGAAACGTCTCATGGGATTGTCCTCATCGTCTCTCGGCCGGCGGATACCCCAACGCGTCGTTGAGCCATCGCACCAGCGGCGCCATTGCCTTGAAGTCCTTTTCCACCTGCTGCGTCAGCCTGGGCGAGAGCGCCATGGCATCGTCCAGCGGCGCCGACACGGTGAACGAGGCGTGCCGCAGCAGCGCGCCATGCTCGTGCTCCTTGTCGAAGCCGCGCGGGACCCGCGACAGCTTGCCTTCCTCGCTCAGTGCACCGAAGCGCGACACCAACGCCTTTGCCTTCAGCAACTTCTTGAGCTCGCCCCCGCGCTCGGCAATGCGCTCGCGGATGGCCGCCAGCGTTGGACGCGCCGGCATCCAGATCCCCCCCGCCACGAGCGATTCGCCCGGCTCCAGGTGGAAGTAGTACCCCGCGCCGGCGCCATGCGTCTCGCTCCCCACCCCGTGAGACGCACGAACGTGCGAAAACCAGCAGGCCACGTGTGTCTTGTACGGCGACTTGTCCTTCGAGAAGCGCGTATCGCGGTAGATGCGGAAGATCGAACGCTTGGGGCTGCCATGGATCTCCGGTGTGGACTCCGCCAGTCGCACGTCCATCTCCTCGACAAAGAGCTTCATTGGCTCCATCAGGAGTTCGTCGAACTGTTCCTTGCGCGCCTTGAACCACTCGCGGTCGTTGTGGCGCTTGAGTTGGCGGAGGAACTTGAGCGCCTCGGGGGAGAAGCCGGGAAAGATGTTCATCGTCCCTCAGTCGATTCGGCGAGCGCCTGGGCGGCGCGCGCCACGGTGGTCGCGGCGGGGCGCAGGCGCCCGCCAGGGGCACGCAGCCCGTCGAGTGTGTCGTAGTCGCCTGCGCCGTCGATGATGACGGCGCGCATCCTGGGCTGGGTGGTGGCCCACGCCACCACCCCCCACAGCGCGCGCTCCTGGTTCCGCTCGCCAAACGTCCGCGGATACCCGCGCGCCGAGAAGACCCACTGCTCCTTGGTGGTGCGGCGCATCCACCGTTCCGCCAGCCGCAATCGCGCCTCGAGCGAGGCCCCGCCGCCGAACGAGGGCGCCAGCGAGAAGCCCAGCAGGTCGATCCCCGGTTGCCGCGCTCCCCACGCGTACAGCGCCGAGTCGGCGGCGGTGAAGGCCGACGCATTGAGCGCCACCTTCGTGCGCGGGCGCAGGCGATGCACCTCCTCGGCGGCGCGCGTGAAGTAGTCGCGCCACCACGCCGGCGCCACACGCCCTAACGCGGTATGCCCGGCGTCTTCGGGGTCGAGCGCGGGTATCACCACGTCGGGTCGCAGGCGACGCACCACCTGGTCGAGCATTGCCAGGCGGCGCTCCAGGTAGCGGCTGGGGCCCTGTCGATACAGCGCGCCATCGGCCTCGCCGTAGCCCAGCGTCACGACGAGTTGCACCGAGTCGCGGCGCAGGGCGTCGAGCGCATTGGCCAGCGAGTCCAGCGCCAGCGCTCGCACACCGTCAGGCGCAATGGTGACGCTCACGATCGACGCGTCGAGCGAGTCGGCGAGCGTCAGGTCGCGCTCCAGCGGGAGCGGGGCGGGGGGGGCGTCGAGCGTGGGGAGGATGTGCAACCCCAGCAGGAAGTCACCGCGGGGGCGCTCCTGCAGGCGCTCCGTTCCCAGTGGCGCGAACGACTCGGCGGCGTACACCGAGCGTGGGAGTTCCATCGCGAAGATCGCCACCGATGTCGCCGCCGACAGCGCCAGCACGGCGCGCACCGAGCGGCTCACCCCCCAGCGCGCTGGATATGCAGGGGAGAGCAAGGGGAGGGCGAGCACCCACGGCGACCAGAGCGCCATGCGCCCGAAGATGAGGCCCAGCGCCCCCGACTGCGCGACCGCGGTACCCACCAGCGGCGACGGCAGCGCAACGATCCACTCCGACGCGAAGCGCGCCGTGGCCGCCGCCAGCAGCGTGCAGTTGAAGGCAAAGATCGGCAGCGCAAAGAGCGGCGTCACCAATCGGCGAAACAGTGCGTAGCCGCTCTGCAACACGTAGAAGAGCAGGACCACCGGCCAGAGCCACGCCACGAGATATACCACGCGCCCCGTCATCGTCGTGCTCGCGGCCAGCGCGATCAGCGCGCCGGGAACGATGAACAGTCCGCAGATCGACGTCAGCGCCAGAAAGAGGCGCGTCTGGCGGCGAGCATTGGCAATCTGCCCGGCCAGCAACACGTCCCAAAGCAGTACGGCGGCCGACAGCGCCACGTACAGCGAGATTCGCCAGTCGTCGCGAAGTGACATCACGTCCCCAATCTCCATTGGTGCGGGAGCCACGCACAAGCACGCGACAGAGCGCCGTGTGCCGGTGCGCGCCCATCCCCGAGCGCGAGACCGGGAATTACCTTGACCGCATGGACCGCCGCCCGCTGCTCTATCTCCCCTCGGTGATCTCGCTCACGCGGCTCGCAATGGCGGCGGCCTTCGTGATGATCCCGTCGCCGGTCACGCGCGTCTGGCTCATCCTCCTCGCCGCACTCACCGACTTCCTCGACGGGTGGCTGGCGCGCCGCGCCAACCTCACCACCCGCTGGGGGGCGCTGATCGATCCGGTCGCCGACCGCATGTTCGTCTTCACCGCGGTCTGCGTCTTCCTCTTCGAGGGACTCATCTCGACGTCGCAGTACTTCATCCTGATTTCGCGAGACTTCATGACCGCGGTCGGCTTCCTCGTGGCGCGCGCCGTGTCGTGGCTGCGCCCCATCACCTTCCGCGCCCGCCTGTCCGGCAAGGTGGCCACCACGTTGCAGCTGATGGCGCTGCTGGCCGTCCTGTTGCAGCCGCATCAGGCACCCTGGCTCATCCTCGCCGTCGGCGTCACCTCGCTCTGGGCCATCGTCGACTACACGCTCATGCTGTGGCGGGAGCGCGAGCGCACCGCCGCATGACCGTGCCGCGTCCCGCGCGCGCGGGCACGGCGCTCGCCCTCGCGGCCGCCCTCTTCCCGGCGCTCGCGCACGCACAGCGCCCCACCGGGACACAGTTCGAGGCGCGCCTCGACGCCATCGCCGCGCGCACGCCGTCGTTGCAGCTGGGAGGCGGCTTCAACGTCCCCGCCGGCCTCTACGTGCGCATCGGCGGCACCGTCGCCGGCGGCATCGCCAGGCGCAATGGCGTGACACACGGTGCCGCGCGCGCCGACGTCATTGCCCGCTTCCTCCTCGACCCCTTCGCCGAGTCGCCCATCGCCCTCTACGGACTCGGCGGCCTGAGCGCCATGGTCGACCCGTTCGAGCACGCGCGGCCGCGCGTCGTCGTGGGGCTGGGAATCGAGTCGCGCGTGCGCAACCGCCGCGCGCTGGCCGCCGAACTCGCGCTCGGCGGCGGCGTTCGCATCGCCGGCGTCATTCGCCGCGGTCGCCGCGCCGGCCGCTAGCCCGCAACGCAGCTCGCAACGCAGGCCGATGCGCAACCCGGCGGCGCCGGGCCGTCGGCACTCTCGACCTGGCCGCTCGCCCCAAAAAAGCAAAACCCCCTCGAACAGGAGGGGGTCGTCGTGCTACGCCGCGGTGATCGCTTCGTTGTTCCGGCTCTGCTTCGGCGGCTGGACGAATCGCTCGCCCAGCGTGCGGATCTGCTTCAGTTGCTCCTGCGAGAGCTCGTGGAACCGATCGGCAAGATACTTCATGGTTTCATCGAACCATTCGCCCTGGTGCTCGGGCTCAGAGCCGATGACTCCGCATTGCATGATGTGCTGGAACAGCTCGTCACGGGCTTCATCGAACGGCGTCGGGATGGCCGACGGCGTGTGACGACGGGCGGGTTTCTTCGCCATGTCCTCGGGTTGAAAGGTGGGTACGACACCCAAAGCTAATCGATCAGTAGCGTCTGCCAAAGTTACGCGCGGCCGTGCGCGAACGTTCTGCGGCTGCCGCAGTAGCTGGCAGCGCGTCTCGCGCCGCCAAGCCAGCGGACTTTCAGCGGCGCGACGCGAAGTCGCCGATCAGCTCGGCGAGCGTCTCGGGCGACTCCTCGGGGACGAGGTGCCCCACTTCGTCCACATTCTCGTATCGGCCGCTGGGGAAGGAAGCTGCGTATTCCTCCGCGATCGCCTTCGTGCACCAGCGATCGCGCGTCCCCCGTACCACCAGCACCTCCTGGCGAATGGACGCCGGCGCCAGCTCCTCCAGCTCCTCCTCCTCCAGCGCCCCGGCGAGCGCCAGCAGGTGGTTCGTCCCCTCGCGCCCCAGATACGGCGCCAGGTACCGCCCCACGAGAACCGCGGGCATGTGGTCGGACGAACTGACCGATTCCTCGAGGAACGGGGTCAAGAGCGCCGAGGCGCCAAACAGCCCGCGCGTGAGGCGCAACGCGTGGCGCGCCGTGTCGCGCTGCAGATCGCGGACGGCGGGCCCCGGAATGTCGTCCAGTGGGGGCGGCCCCACCATCACCAGTCGCGACACCCGATCGCGCCGGTCGCTTGCCAGCGCCATGGCAACAATCGCCCCGATATCGAGCCCCACCAGGGCGGCGCGCGGAATCTGGAGGGCGGTCAGCGCGCGATCGACGTAGTCCGCCTGTGCCAGCACCCCGAAGTCGGCGTCGAACGGGCGATCCGACTCGCCGTAGCCGAAGAGATCGACGGCGTACGCCGTCATCTGCCGCACCGCCAGCATCGGCCCCACGTGCCGCCACAGGAAGGCGGTGGTCCCGAAACCGTGGAGCAGGACGACCGGCGCTCCGCCGTAGCCGAACCGCTCCACGTGCATCGCCCCCGGCCCCACCGGGACACGGAAGATGTCGGGATCGGTCGGGACGCTCACGCGAATGTGGGGGAGATGTCGGGGTGGAATCCGGCGCCATCGAGGCTCGGCTGGCGCCGGAAATGTAAGCGACCACCCCGCCATCGTCGGCGTCCACCGCTCGCTGCCGCGCGCCTCGTGGCCATGCCCTCTCCCTCCTCACCGCTCGGCGTCCTAGGTTTCCCGTCCCCCAGACCGCCGAACACCGACGCATCGCCGCCGATGCGACGAAACCGACAGAGGAGCAATGGCCAAGCAACCAGTGGATGCCGGACGAGGACGCGGACCCAACGTGGTGAAGAAGCACGCCAAGCGGCGACAGGGGAACTTCTACGCGATCCTGGGGCTCGTGGGCGCGCTCGTCGGCGCCTTCATCTTCTACCGCGTCACCCAGCCCAAGGTGACTCCGGAGAGCACGCGCGTCGATCCGTCGCTCCTCCCGCAGGCCGAGGGGTACTTCATGGGGCGTGAAGACGCACCGGTGAAGGTCCTCGAGTTCGCGGACTTCGAGTGCCCGGCCTGCGGCCAGTTCTTCGTGCTCACCGAGCCCGACGTGCGCCAGCGCCTCATCGAGACCGGGGAGATCTCGTACCGCTTCTTCGATTTCCCCCTCCCGGGGCACAAGAACACGTGGCCGGCCTCCAACGCCGCCGCCTGCGCCAACGAGCAGGGGAAGTTCTGGCAAATGCACGACATGCTCTTCCAGTCGCAGGACGAGTGGAACGGCGCCGCGACCTCGCGCCCCAAGTCGGTCTTCAAGGGCTACGCCGAAAAGCTCGGCCTCGACGTCGCGAAGTGGGAACAGTGCTTCGACGACCAGAAGTTCCTGCGGAACATCCAGTCCCACGAGGCCGAGGCCGTGCGTCGCCAGGTGGCGCAGACGCCGACTTTCATCATCGGCTCGCGCCTGGTGCCCGGCAGCATCTCGTTTGACAAGTTCAAGGCCTACGTGGACAGCGCCAAGGCCGAACTGCCCGCGCCGGCCGCCGCGCCCGCCACCGATACGGCGAAGAAGTAGACGTAGCGGCCCTCGCCCTACGTGCGAACGCCGCCCCTCTCGATGGGGGCGGCGTTTCTCGTTAGGTGCGGTCGGTGGCGAAGCGGCGGCGCGGGTCGATCTTCTCGACCAAAGGCGTGGCATCCGGTCGCTTGTACACCGCCTCCTCCAGCCATCTCACCTCGTCTGCTCGCTCGGCGTCGGGGACGTCGCGCCACCACACCGACTTCTGCGGGTTCCACTTGTAGCTACGTGCCTTGAGCGCGTCCTTCGACTCGAAGGGGGCGCCCGTCGCGCACACGCGCCACACGGGGCGGCGCGCGTTCTCCAGCAGGAGCCGCATCGGGACGACGCCGTCCTCGAACGGCGTCGCAAGGAGATGGATCCCGGCGTAGACGTCCTCGTCGGCGCGATGCGCCTCGTAGAAGGTGCGGGCGTGCTTGTACAGCAGGAACTCGAGCTTTGCCGAGTCGAAGCCCTGGCTCGCCCACGGCACGTCCTGCTGAGAGCAGGCCCAGTGCTTGTCGGCAAAAACCGGGAGGCGCCGGTCCAGGAAGCCGCGATCGAAGGGCGCGTTGTGCGCGATGACGAGGACCGACTCGCGCGCCGCGGCGGTGATCGCCGCGTCATCCAGCCGTTGCCCTGCCACCATCTCGTCGGTAATCCCCGTCTTCGCCACCACGAAGGGGGGAATGGGGCGCCCCGGGTCCTCGTAGCAGGTGATGGCGGGATGGACCTCGTGGACCTCTCCCGTTGCCGATGAGTAGTCGAACGGAACGCCGCAGAACTGGATGATGACGTCGCTGCGCACCTCCAGGCCGGTGGTCTCGACGTCGACATAGAGCGCCCGGCGCACGTCGTTGCACGCTCCGGCGGCGTACCGCGCGCGCCGCGGAAGTCGGCGCAGCACGAGGTAGTCGGGGTCCGCGGCCAGGATGGCGGCGGCCTTCTCCGAGGCATCGCGGTCGGCGCACATTGGCGCCAATCTACCGTATCCACTGACATCCGAGAGGGGCGGTGCGCCGATCTCAAGCAGCCATTGGCACTTGGCCCGATCGGTCCAAAGCTCCCGCTCGTCAGGGATCACCCGGAGCGCTCCGGGGAGAAACCCTCGTTGCACCCTCTGGCGCAAAGACGGACCCTGGTAACAGCATTTTCCATCCCTGAACGGAGATCGCCATGCCCGCGACGTTTACCCCCATTTCCAACGACGTGCTCGATGGTGTGCGCAAGGGAGACGAGAAGTCGTTCGAGCGTCTCTTTCGCCAGCACTTCGATGCATTGATCGAGGAGGCGAAGGCCAACTTCGATGATGCCGCAGCGGCTCCCAAGGTCGTGGAGATTTCGGTCCTTAGGGCCTGGGAACAGCGCGCCTCGTTCGAGTCGTCGGCCGCGTTGGAGGCATTCCTTCGCAAGTCCGTTCACGATGGCGCCCTGCGGGAGAAGGGGCGCAAGGCCGCGTTGCACCGCTTCGAGGCGCACGAAGGGGTCCACGTCAAGAAGGGTCACAACGGCGCACCGGCCACGGCCGACGAGGTGTGGCAGCACGTTGCCGCGGCGTTGCACGCGCCGCCCCCCGATGCGTCGATCACCAGTGCGGCCAAGGCCGAGATGTCGCGTCACAACGCCGCCGAGCACATGGCGGCGGTGGGGAAGCGTCGCTCGCCGCTCGTCACGCTGGCCTACTTTGGCGGCGCCGTCTTCGTCGTGGCAACGCTCCTGTGGGCCATCTTCCGCGAGTCACCCGCGCAGAAGGTATCGCGCTTCCTCAAGCATGCCGACTCGCAGGAGATCATCTCCAAGTTCGGGCAGGTGGGCTCCATGACGCTGGGCGACGGGACCAAGGCCAAGATCGGTGCCGACTCCAAGCTCCTCATCCCGCCCGGCTTCAACACCGAGGTGCGCGCCGTCCGCGTGACCGGCACGGCATCGTTTGAGGTGGCGTCGGGACAGTCGCTCCCGTTCGAGGTTCGCGTCGGTGATGCCGCCGTGATCGCCACTGGGACCGCCTTCGTGGTGAACTACGACACCGCCAGCTCCTCCGCCCTGGTCCGCGTCGACGAGGGGACCGTCGACGTCCGGTTCGGCGACAAGGCGAAGGAAGTGAGGTCGGTTGGTGCCGGCAAGGCGGTGACGGTGAGCAAGACCGGCGAGATCACCGATGCCTCGCAGGCGCAGGTCGACGAGACCACCGCGTGGACCTCCGGCCGCCTCGTGGTCGTCGACAAGACGTTGCGCCAGGCGCTCGAGCAGACGCGCCGCTGGTACGGCATCGCGCTCGTCCCGTCGGACCAGTCGCTCATGGAACGCAAGGTCTCGATCGACGCCTCGCTCGACTCGTCCAAGGACATGATCGCCGACCTCGAGCAGTCCGGCAACATGCAGTTTGGCTGGGACGACAAGACGATGACGCTGTACGACAAGGGAACGGTGAAGGCGAAGAAGTAGTCGCCGCGCCTCACGCCAGTCCGATGCACGCCCGGTGGCACCCAACGCGGTGTCACCGGGCGACTTCGTTGCGACGTGCTGCTACGCCCGGTCGCGCCTGACGAGGACCTTCCGCCCCTTGATCGTCGAGCTGCGCAGCGCGTCAACGACGTCGTCGGCCACCTCGTCCGGCACCTCGACAATCGAGAAGCGATCGGAGATCTGGATCGCGCCGATGGCGCGCGAGTCGATCCCCGCCTCGTTGGCAATCGCCCCCACCAGGTCGGCCGGTCGAACCTTGGCCGTGCGCCCGGCACCGATGTAGAGACGGGCCACGTCCCACGTGGGCCCCTGGCTCCGCTTGTGCTTGCGCGGCGGGCCAAACGACTCGTCGCGCCCCGCGCCAGCGGCGCGCCGGGTGCCACGCTCACTGCGTTCACTGCGGTCGCCGCGGTCGCCGCGGTCGCCGCGGTCGCCGCGGTCGCTGCTCTCGTACCTGCCACGCTCGGTGGCGTCGCGATCGGCATCGCGTCGTTTGGTGGCACGCTCTCCCGTCCACGCACTCCGCTCCGCCGAGCCCTCCGCGCGCTCGCTGCGTGGCGCCCACTCCTTGCGACCGGCGCGCTCCCCGCGCGGCGCCGCCTCCGCGCGATCCGCACGACTCGTGCGAGCCGCGCTGCTCGTGCGATCCGCGCGCGTCGGGCGCTCGCGGCGTGGCGCGGCCGCCGGGATCTCCTCCTCGTCAGGCGCCCCCTCGCGTGCCTCGATCTGCTTCACCGCCGCCGCCGCCACGTCCATCAGGTCAAACTCCTCGGCCAGCGATTCCACGATCACGCGATAGGCATCCAGCTCGCCCCCCAGGATCGTCTCGCGCAGCGAGGCGCGCGTCAGCTCGAGGCGGCGGGCGCGCAGGTCAGCGACCGTGGGGACCTGGGCGATCTCGATCTTCGACTTCGTGAGGAACTCGATGTTGCGCAGCAGGCGGTGCTCGCGCGGCTCGGCCAGCGTGATCGCCACCCCTTCGCGCCCCGCGCGCCCCGTGCGCCCGATGCGATGCACGTACGACTCCGACGCCGACGGCACGTCGTAGTTCACCACGTGCGAGACGTGCTGCACGTCCAGCCCGCGAGCTGCAACGTCCGTCGCCACGAGGAGGTCGGTCTTGTTGGCGCGGAACTTCTTCATCACGCGATCGCGCTGGTCCTGCGACATCCCGCCGTGCAACGCCTCGGCGCGATACCCGCGGGCGTTCAGCGTCTCGGTGAGTTCGTCCACCTCGGTGCGCGTGCGGCAGAAGACGATGACCGATGTCGGATGCTCGATGTCGAGCACCCGCCCCAGCGCGGCCATCTTGTGCGCGCGCGGGACGATGTACGCCACCTGACGAACCTTCGCCGCCTTCCCCGCCGCCACCGGCTCCCGATCGATCTTGATCGTCTCCGGGTCACGCAGGTGCCGCGAGGCGATGGTGGCGATGCGCGGCGGGAGCGTGGCGGAGAAGAGCGCCGTCTGCCGCTCGGCGGGCGTGGCCTCGAGGATCGCTTCCAGGTCCTCGGCAAAGCCCATGTCGAGCATCTCGTCCGCCTCGTCCAGCACGACCGTCTTCACCGCGTCGAGCGAGAGGCTGCCGCGACGGATGTGGTCCAGCGCCCGCCCCGGCGTGGCCACCACGACGTCCACCCCGCGCTTGAGGGCTCGAAGCTGCGTCTCCATCGACGCTCCACCGTAGATGGGGAGCGAGAGGACGCCGAGCGGCTTGCCATAGCGGTGCACCGCCTCGGCCACCTGCATGGCGAGTTCGCGGGTGGGGACGAGGATCAGGGCGGCGGTCCGCTCGCGCGCCGGCGCGTTGGGCGAGAGGCGGTGGAGAAGGGGGAGTGCAAACGCCGCTGTCTTTCCGGTTCCGGTGGCCGCCTGGGCGAGGACATCGCCCCCCGTCAGGAGCGCGGGGATTGCGGCGCGCTGGATCGGCGTCGGCTCCTCGTACCCCAGCGCCGTGAGCGAGGCAAGGAGGCGCGAATCGAGGCCGAGGGCTGCAAACCCCTCCGTGGCGTCGTCGGTGCGGGTGTCCGGATCGACGACATCCGCTTCCGCGGCGAGGACGGTCTCGAGCGAAACAGGGGGGGCAGAAATGGCACGAGGAGTCATGACGGAAGCTAGTCGCTCTCTTCGTTATTGACAGATGGTAAGACCAGCCGTAGTATTAGCGTTCGGCAGTAGGGCAAGTTGCAGTCAGTCCGTGAAGACCATGGGACCTCGCTCTCGCGGTGGTCCCTTTTCTGTTTGGCGCATCCGCTGTTCCGACCAGGCTCGCTGGCGGATTCATGGTGCGGCCCGGCGTGGGGGCGTTGGTCCACGATTCACTTGAGTGATCGGGAAGTACGGCATCACCGGACTCCGACCACAACAACACCTAGGAGTACGGCAATGCGTATCACCGGCACCGTGAAGTGGTTCAACGACGCCAAGGGGTTTGGTTTCATCACCCCTGAGAACGGCCAGAAGGACTGCTTCGTCCACCACTCCGCCATCCAGGGCAAGGGCTTCAAGTCCCTGGCCGAGGGCGAGCGCGTGGAGTTCGAAGTCGTGCAGGGCCAGAAGGGCCCGGCGGCTGAGAACGTCGTGAAGCTCGGCCGCTAACCCGGCCAGTCGGGGGGCGATACCCCGCCCCCCATCGGCGACCCGGCCGCCCAGCGGCCGGGGCGCCACTTCAAGCGAAAAGACGAGTCACCGTCGCCGCAGCCGCGGCGTTCCCATCGAGTAATCCATCATGATTGAAGTCAAGCTCGACGAAGGCGATCGGTTGGAGTGGGCCCTCAAGGCCTTCAAGAAGAAGGTCCTGAAGTCCGGCATCCTGAAGGAGCTGCGCCGCAAGCGGCATTACGTGAAGCCCAGCGAAGCGCGCCAGCTCAAGTCGGCCGCGGCCCGTCGCCGCGCCCGGCAAAAGCCCCGCCCGTCAGAGTAACTCGGTAGTCGACCCGTCTTTCGCCCCCGCCCCTGTTTGGGTCGGGGGTTTCGTCGTTGCGGGCACGACGAACTCCCGCTCCTCCTCGCGGTGACCCAAAGGTGGCTGGCAAACCGGTAGCCGCAGCCCCGGCGCATTGCGCCAGTGATGGCGCGGCTACCGGTTTGGAACCACGACTAGCGCCGAGCTGCAGCCGCCGAGTCGCTCAGGCGCAACGCTGGCCGGTCGATCACCGTCGCGTCCGGGTCGACGTCGCTCCCCACCGGCAACGCCACGTCGCGCGTGGGCTTGGCTCGCAAGGCGCGCCGCGGAACCAGCTCCTCGCCCAGCTCGACGAGGACGCGCGTTGCCACCAGCGACGCCAGTGGCTCCGGAACTCCCATCACCCGCACATACGTGTCGATCGCGCGGTCGAACGGCATGTCCTCCGACAGCGTGTCGATGAACATGAGCGCGTTGCGCACGTGCGTCTCGATGATTGCATCCTCCGCCCGCGCCTGCGCCAGGCGCATCCGCCGCTCCGCCCCCTCGTCCAGCCGACGGGGGAAGAGGGATTCGGGGAAGATTCGGCGGAGGAAGGAGGGCATTGGGACGGGGGACGGGGGACGGGAGTTCGGTGGTGCGTGGTGCGGGGGGTGTGCGAGCTACGGGGACGGTGGCTTGCTACACGATAACGTCTCTGCCCCGCGTCGCCCATGCCAAGGCCCCGCGCGCACTCCCGTCCCCCGTCCCCCGTCCCCCGTCCGCCCCTAGCTCTCCTGCGACTCGTATTGATCCTTCAATCTCGCCACCACACCCGGATCGGCGAGCGTAGTCGTGTCGCCCAGCGCCCGCCCCTCGGCGATGTCGCGCAGGAGGCGCCGCATGATCTTGCCGGAGCGGGTCTTGGGAAGGTCGGCGCTGAAGAGCACGTCGTCGGGGCGCGCGATGGCGCCGATCTTCTGGGCCACGAAATCGCGCAGTTCGTCGCGTAGCTCGCCGCTGGGGTGGTGCCCGGTGCGCAGCGTGACGAAGGCGGCAAGCGCCTGGCCCTTGAGCTCGTGGTGCTTTCCCACCACCGCGGCTTCGGCGACGGTCGGGTGCTCCACCAGCGCGCTCTCCACCTCCATCGTCCCAATGCGGTGTCCGGCCACGTTCAACACGTCGTCCACGCGTCCCAGGATCCAGTAGTAGCCATCCTCGTCGCGCTTGGCGCCGTCGCCGGCGAAGTACAGGTCGGGGCGGCCGGGCCACTTGGAGAAGTACGTCTCCACATAGCGCTCGTCGTCACCCCAAATGGTCCGCAACATCGACGGCCACGGGCGCGTGAGGGTGAGGAGCCCTCCGCCCACGGTGATCTCCGTCGCCTTGGCGTCCACGAGCTGCGCGAAGTAGCCGGGAAGCGGCTGCGTGGCCGATCCCGGCTTGGTGTGCGTGATGCCCGGGAGCGGGGAAATGACGATTGCCCCGGTCTCCGTCTGCCACCAGGTGTCGACGATGGGGCAGCGCCCGGCGCCGATGTGCGTGTGGTACCAGATCCACGCCTCGGGATTGATCGGCTCGCCCACGCTGCCTAACAAGCGCAAGCGCGACAGGTCGTGCGCGGCGGGCCAGTCGGCCCCCCACTTCATGAAGGCGCGTATCGCCGTGGGGGCGGTGTAGAAGATCGTGACGCCATGCCGCTGGCACATCTCCCACATGCGGTCCTTCTCCGGCCAGTCGGGGGCCCCTTCATACATCACGCAGGTGGCACCGTTGGCCAGCGGGCCGTACACCAGGTACGAGTGTCCCGTCACCCACCCTACATCGGCCGTGCACCAGAACACGTCCTCTTCCTTGAGGTCGAAGACGTGCCGCGTGGTGTACGCCACACCGGTGAGGTAGCCCCCGGTGGTGTGCACAATCCCCTTGGGCTTCCCGGTTGTTCCGGATGTGTAGAGGATGAAGAGCACATCCTCGGCCTCCATGGGCTCGGCCGGGCAGGAGGCGTCGGCCTGCTGCATGAGGCGATGGTACCAGTGGTCGCGCCCCTCCTCCATCTCCACGTAGGCCTCGCCAATGGGCCCCGACGTGCGCCGCTGCACGACCACGACGTGCTTCACCGACGGAACCTCCTCCAGCGCCTTGTCGGTGTTGCGCTTGAGGGGGACGATCTGCCCGCGTCGATAGCCGCCGTCGGCGGTGATCACGACCTTGGCCTCGGCGTCGTTCATGCGATCGCGCAGCGACTCGGGCGAGAAGCCGCCAAAGACGACGGAGTGAATCGCCCCGATGCGCGCGCACGCCAACATCGCGATTGCAGCTTCGGGAATGAGCGGGAGGTAGATCCCCACCCGGTCGCCGCGACGCACGCCGAGCTTCTTGAGGACATTGGCGAACTTCTGGACGTCCTGGTACAGCTCCCAGTAGGTGATCGTGCGACGGTCGCCCGGCTCGCCCTCGAAGATGATCGCCGCCTTGTTGCGCCTGGCGCTGTTGATGTGCCGGTCCACGCAGTTGAAGGCGACGTTGAGCGTCCCGCCTTGGAACCAGCGAGAGCGCGGCGGCTGCCAGTCCAGGACCGTGTGCCACGGCGTGAACCAGTCCAGCGCGCGCGCCTGCTCGGCCCAGAAAGCCTCGTAGTCGGCGGAGGCGCGCTCGTAGACCTCGGGAGAGCGGTCGTGCGCGTTCCGGGCAAAGTCCTCGCTGGGCGGGAACTTCCGGTTCTCCTGCAGAAGAACGTCGATGTCGGACATGACGGAAGCGGTCGGATTCGGGAGACTCGCCGCGCGCCGGGGCGTGAGCGGTAGGGCGTGGCGCTTCGGGAGGTCCCCGAGTAGCGCCAAGCGTTCCGATTCTGGGGAGGTGAGCGTGGATGTGCAACCGGAAAAGCGCGACGGCGCGCCATGGAGTTCGGGCGCGGTACGGTCGATACGGCAGAGTGGAGAGCCTGCCGCGATTTGCCGACCACATGCGCCGCCGCCGGCGCCGCCATGAATCAGGCAAGTCACGCCACGGCAACGGTTTCACCACTGCTGGCGCGCGCTGGCACGCTGTTCGCCATCATCACCGCCGTCCGGGACGACGATTGGTGCCCCGGTACGAACGGCCCCTCATTCGTCCAGTCATCCCATGACCGCAGTCGTCGAATCGAACCTGATTCTCGCCCCCTCGCGCCTCGTCTCGGAGACGCGAGTCGACTTCCGCTGCGCCGCGCTCGATTCGCTGGAGCGCGCCCGGGAGAGCGGGACCCCCCTCCTCGCCATCGACATGGGGGAAACGCGCGATGTGGACGCGAGCGGGCTCGGGATCCTCGTCCTGGTCCAGAAACGGGCGCGCGAGCGCGGCATCACCACCCGCCTCCTCAACACGCAGAGCAGCGTCCGCTCACTCCTCACGCTCACCAAGCTCGAGCCGCTCTTCGAGTTCGCCTGAGACCGCGCCAAACCGGCCGCCCTGTGGCGGCCGAGCACGTGAATCGCGCCACCTCGTCGCGCCCGCGCCTCCTGCGTCGGGCGCTTCTTGTTGGATTTCCCCCGGTTCCGGGTTTGCAACGGGGTCAAAGGGGACCAGATTCCTCGTGACATGTTTTCCTTCCGGTTCGGCCCCGCGCCGGCCGTCATCCTCGCGGATCGCTTTCTCCTCTGATGGTCACGATCAAGGACGTCGCACGGCGGGCGGGTGTGTCGGTGGCAACGGTATCACGCGTGCTCAACAAGAGCGGCCCCGTCAGTCCCGCGGCCGCGGAGCGCATCCACGAGGCGGCCGAAGCGCTGCACTACGTCCCGCACGGTGGCGCGCGTTCGCTCATCACCTCCAGGACCAACACCATCGGCGTCCTCCTTCCCGATCTCTACGGCGGCTTCTTCTCCGAGATGATCCGCGGGATCGACCAGACGGCGCAGCAGCACGGCTATCACCTTCTCCTTTCGGGCTCGCACAACCGGCGCAACGAGATGGAGGGGGCCATGCGGGCCATGCGTGGCCGCACCGACGGCGTCATTGCCATGTCGCCGCACTTCGATGCGCGCACGCTGGTGGAGAACCTCCCGCCGTCGCTCCCGGTGATCCTCCTCTCCTGCGAGGCGGGTGACAGCGACTACCAGGTGATCGCGATCGACAACGCGAGTGGCGCCGCGGCGATGGTTCGCCACCTCGTTGCCCTGGGGCATCGCCGCATCGCGATGGTCATGGGGGAGAAGGGGCACTTCGACACCGCCGAGCGTCTCCAGGGCTACCGGCAGGCGCTGCTGGATGCGGGGATCGAACTCGACGCGCGCTACGAGGCGCAAGGCGACTTTAGCGAAGCGTCGGGGCACCGTGCGGTGCAGGAACTGCTCGCGCTCGACGAGCGCCCCACGGCGATCTTCTGCGCCAACGACTCGATGGCGATCGGCGGGCTGGCGGCGGTGCACGAGGCAGGGCTCGACGTTCCCGACGACATCACCGTGGTCGGCTTCGACGACATCCCGCTCGCGCACTACCTGTCGCCGCCGCTGTCGTCGGTGCACGTCCCGGTCTTCGAGATGGGGGAGCGCGCCGTGTCGCGCCTCATCGCGGCGCTCAAGGGCGAGCCCACCTCGGAGCGCCGCCACGAGCGTCTTCCCACGCACCTGGTGGTGCGCGATTCGTGCGCCCCTCCGCCCGCAGAGGCGCGGCAGGCCAACGCCGGGCGCGCCTGAGCGCTCGCACCAACGTTCAACACGTAGCGTGACATCCGCATGATCCATCCCTGGCGCGATCTCCCGCCTGGCCCGCACCCGCCAGACGAGGTCACCGCAGTCATCGAGATCCCCAAGGGGAGCCGCAACAAGTACGAGCTGGACAAGGAGTCGGGGCTCTTCAAGCTCGACCGCGTCCTCTACTCGGCGGTGCACTACCCTGGCGACTACGGCTTCATTCCGCGCACGCTGCACGAGGACAACGATCCTCTCGACATCATCGTGCGCATCGACGAGCCGACCTTTCCCGGCTGCCAGATCCAGTCGCGCCCCATCGGCGTGCTCAAGATGCTCGATCGCGGCGAACCGGACGACAAGATTCTCGCCGTCCCCTCGCACGATCCGCTGCACCACGAGTACTACGACATCGCCGACCTGCCGCGGCACTACCTGGACGAGATCGAGCACTTCTTCCAGATCTACAAGGACCTGGAGGGGAAGCGCATGCAGATCGTCGGTTGGGAGAAGAGCGAAGTCGCGATGCGCGTGATCGAGGATTCGATCGTGCGGTACGCGGCGCGCTACCTCACGCAGGGACCGTAGTGCGGCGCTAGCGCCACCGCCGCATCACGGGTGCGGCTCTAGCGCCAGCGCCGCATCACGGGTGCGGCGCTAGCGCCAGCGCCGCATCACGAGGGCGGCGTTGATGCCGCCAAAGCCGAACGAGTTGCTGATGAGGTGTTCCACGCGCGCCGAGACTCCCTCGCTCGCCACGTGGGCCAGGGCGCAGGCCTCGTCAGGCGCCTCCAGGTTCACCGTGGGCGGGAGCCACTCGCGCTCCAGCGCCAGGGCGCAGATGGCGGCCTCGATCGCCCCCGACGCGCCTAACGCGTGCCCGTAGTACCCCTTGGTCCCGCTCACCGGGACCGTCGCCGCGCGCTCGCCCAGCACCTGGCGGATAACCTGCGTCTCGGTAGGGTCGTTGAGTGGTGTCGAGGAGGCGTGCGCGTTGACGTAGCCCAGCTCGTGTGCCGCCAGCTGCGCGTCGGCCAGGGCCAGGCGCATGGCGCGCGCCGCCTGGCTCCCGTCGGGGCGCGGCGCGGTCATGTGGTGCGCGTCGTTGGTCTGGCCAAAGCCCAGGACCTCGGCGTAGATCGGGGCGCCGCGCGCCACGGCACGATCGTGCTCCTCCAGCACCAGCACCGCCGCCCCCTCGCCCATCACGAAGCCATCGCGGTCCCGGTCAAAGGGGCGCGAGGCACGGAGCGGATCGTCGTTTCGCGTCGACATGGCGCGAATGAGCGCAAAGGCGCCGTAACAGAGCGGGGCGAGCGGTGCCTCGGCGCCGCCGGCAATCATCACGTCCGCATACCCGTCGCGCACCTGGCGGAAGGCGTCTCCGATCGCGATGGTCCCCGAGGCGCAGCTCATGGCATTGGTGCTGTTGGGCCCCTGCACGCCGAACTCGATGGCGATGTTGCAGCTGGAGGCACCGCCAAAGACGGCAAGCGCGAGCGTGGCATCCACGGCGCGCAGCCCCTGGCGCAGGAAGACACCAAGCTGCTCCTCGGCGTAGCCCACGCCGCCGAGCGCCGTTCCCATCATCGCCCCCACCCGCTCCCGGTCCTCGCGCGCCAGGTCGAGCTGGGAGTCCTCCAGCGCCATGCGCGCCGCGGCCACGGAGAACTGCCCGAAGCGATCGAGTCGCCGCGCGCGCTTGGCTTCGATGTGATCGCTGGCCACGAAGTCGTTCACTTCCGCCGCGGTGTGCGAACGGAAGATCGAGGGATCGAAGCGCGACAGCGCGCGCACGGCCGATTGCCGCGCGGCAAGCCCGCTCCACAGTCCGTCACGCGTGGTGCCGATGGGCGTGATGGCGCCGATGCCGGTGACGACGACGCGACGCCCCTTCATGTGAGTGGCGAGCGCGAGGCGTTCGCGCGCGCCTCGGCGAGGAAGTCGGCGCGTGCGAGGAGTGGAGCGAGGTGACCTTCGGCGATACGCGCCAACCCCTCGAGGGTGCGCGTCGCGATGCCGTGCACGAAGACGGGCCCGATGACGACGGTGGCGGCCCAGATGCCGATGAGCGGCCAGTGCGGTCCATCCCACGCATGCACCAGTCGCACGCGTGTTCCTTCGCCGTTGGGTAACGCCTCGAAGCCCCACTCCACGTCCATGCGCGTCGTGATGCCGCCGATGTGGCGAAAGCGTATCGCGGGTCGCCCTTCGTCCACTTCCATCTCCGATAGCCACCACGTGGGCCAGTTGAGGACGCCGAAGGGGCGGTTGGCGCTCATCTCGACGATCCCGCCGCCGCCCTGGGCGCGGTCGCGAAAGCGGACGAAGCGGTAGTGCGGGAGGTACGCCGGCCAGTGTTCGACCTGGCGAGCGAGGGCGAAGATCTCGGCGACGCCTGCGCGCACGACGCGTTCGTCCACGGTCTCCATGGCACGTCCCGCGGGGAGCGGGCCTAACGAGAACGGTTCGCGCATGCGGCGGGCGTTTAGGGAGAGTGGGAGAGGGGGAGAGGTTGGGACGGCGCGTCAGGCAGTGGGCGCCCAACTGGCGGTAAGGCGAAAGCCGGGGCGCCGCCGGACCTCGGGACGGACGCCGCAGCTGTCATACACCACCGACTCCAGTTCGGGCACCGTGAAGCCCCGCAGCACGGAGACGACACCGTCGTGGCGACTGACGGGGTGGAAGCCGAGGGCAAACGACGCGACCCACAACCCGCCGGCGGCTATCCAGCTACGGCGCAGGTCGCTCACGATGACGCGGCATCGCGCCACGCGGTGCATCTCGCCCAGCAGCCTGGCCAGCGCCGCGCCCTCGAAGTGGTGCGCCACCTGGTGGCACGACACGATGTCGATGCTGCGGTCGGCCATCGGGAGCTGCAACGCGGAGGCGCACACGCCCTCGTCGGCGTGCCGTCGCGCGGCGCGGGCCAGCGAGGCATCCAGGTCGAGGGCGATGGTGTGCATCGCGATGCCGTGCGCCTCCCCGAAGTGGCGCGCATGCGCGGTGGCCTCACCCGTTCCGGTCCCGATGTCGAGGAACGATGCGGCGCGCGGCAGGGCGTGGGCGCACTCGCCGAGTGCGGCGAGGAGCGCACGGGTCCCCCCGAACAGGCGGTTCGCCATCGCGATGTCGCGGTGCGACCGGGTTCGCAGCTGCAACGGCAGGTCGCGCTGGTCGAGGATCTCGGGGCCGAGATGCCGGCGGGGGGTGAGCATGCGAATGGCCGCGCGGCGCGCTCAGCGCTCCAACTGCGCGTAGCCGCCGCGGTAGTACAGGAGCGGGCGTTCGTCGCGGGCGTTGGCGTCTTCCACCTCGGCCACGAGGATCGTGTGGTCGCCCTCGTCGTGACGCGCCGTGACGTGGCACTCGAGCACGGCGAGGACGTCGTCGAGCACCGGCGCGCCGCGCCGCGAGCGCGAGAAGCCGATGCCGTCGAAGCGCGCCTCGGCCTCCGTGCGCGAGAAGCGGCGCGAGAGTGCCTCCTGCGACGCGCTGAGCACGTTCACCGCGATCCACTCGGCCTCGCGGAGCGGCTGGTAGATCGACGCGTGGCGATCGATGCAGACGAGGATGAGCGGCGGCGAGAGCGACAGCGACGTGAAGGCGCTCACCGTCATGCCATGGTCGTGCCCGGCGGCATCGCGGGTGGTCACGACCGTGACGCCTGACGCGAAGCGGCCCAGTACGCTGCGAAAGAGATCGGAATCGAGGGGCATGTCGGGACGAAGGAGCACCGCCATGGACGGCGGAGTGAGTCGTCAGGCGCCGGTGAACAGGCGCCAGAGGAAGCCGGGGCGCAGCACTTCACGCGGCGGGACAAAGTCGCCCGTGACGCCGACGAGAAGGTCGGCCATGTCGCGACGACGCGAGAGGACCTGCGCGGCCCGGTTGAACAACGCGGGATAGGCGACGGCGGTGCCCACGGCGCGTTCCACGATGCGCTTGCCGCGCAGCACGTCGTTCAGCGCGCGGTCGTAGGCGGCGAGGGCAATGTCGCGCGAGCGGTGCGTGGCGGCGCGCACCCCCTCGAATGCGTAGGGGGTGAGGAGTTCGCCGCCGTGCAGCGCGGTGTGGATCCCCTCGCCGGTGAACGGGTCGAAGAAGTCGGCGGCGTCGCCGACCAGGGCGCTCCCGGGGGCCCAGGCACGGCGCGCGCGCTGGTTGAAGGGGCCCGTGGCGCGCGGAGTCGTTAGGCGCGTGGCGTGCGCGAAGCGTGCGGCCAGGTGCGCGTGGCGGGCGATCCATGCGTCGAGAAAGGCGCCCGCGTTGCCCGCGATGGCCCGCGCGTCGCGTTGCGGCACCACCACCGCCACGTTGGTGTGCCCGCGCCCCACGTCGGCCAGCCCCAGGTAACCGTCCCGTTCGACGTGCATCTCGCCGAAGCGCCCCACGCCGTCCACACCGCCATAGTGCGCCACCACGGCCACGCGCCGGGGAAAGCGCCCGCGGCTCGTTAGGCCCAGCCGCCGAGCCACCACCGAGTGCAGTCCGTCGGCGCCAACCGTGAGCTCGGCGCGCCAGCTGCGCCGCCCCCCATCCATGTTGCCTTCCACGCCAACGATGCGCCCTTCGCCCGCGCGCAGCACATCGCGCACCTTGGCCCCTTCCACCACGCGGGCGCCGGCGGCGCGCGCGCGATCCAGCAGGATGGCATCGAGCTCACGACGCGGGAGGGCGAGGCCGCGGTCGCGAAAGCCGCGGAATCCGTGCGAGGCGACAAACTCGCCGTGGATCACCGCGCCATTCGGGGCGCGCACGCGCATACCGTGCAGCTGCGCCGCCCCCGCGCGCTCGATCGTTTCCAGCGCCCCCATCTCGTCCAGGATGCGCGACGCCTGCGGCGAGAGGTACTCGGCGCACGGCTTGTCGCGCGGGAAGCGCGCGCGGTCGAGGATGCAGACGTCGACGCCGGCGCGTGCAAGGAAGCAGGCGGTCGCCGAGCCGGCGGGGCCACCGCCGACCACCAGCACCTCGGCGTCGCGCGTGCGGAGGGCGGGGGCGCCGATAGGCATGCCCCCTGTTGCCCGCACGGCGCTCGCCGTCACGAGGTCACCAGCAGGTATAGCTGTCCCGCGATCTCGAGCTGGTCGCCGGTGCGGCGCACGTCGTAGCTGAGCTGCGTCGTGGAGGGTGACGTGAGGTCGATGATGACGCGCGTCCCTTCCATGCGGTAGCGGCCGGCGCTCACGAGGACGTCGGCGAGTCCGTAGGAGTAGTTGCGCGCCACCTGGACGCGCACCGCCGTGCCGTCTCTCCCGAACTGCCACGTCGTTTCCGACGAACGTGAGAGCCCGAAGTCGTCGATGAAGAAGACGACGCGCCGCCAGCTGCCGACCACGGAGAGTGCGCCGGTACCCGTGCCGGTGGTGGCGATGGTGACGCGGCGCGGCGACGCGATGCCAGGGCCATCGCACGCGCTGAGCGTGAGCGTGAGCGTGAGTGCGAACGTGAGCGCACTCGCGAGCGCTGTTGCGCGCGCCGCGTTCCGCGCGGTTGTCGCGCGCACGACGCTCCTCGGCCTCATGGCTCGCCAGGTGCCAACGATCGCGCGGCGCATCATGGCTCGTTTCCTCGCACGCTCGGGTTCCACGTTCCAGACGAAACAATTGCGCCTGACGGCAGCGCGCGCGTCATCCCCACACCCCGCCGGCGAGGAGCGCCACGACGCCTCCCGCCAGGCTGCTCGTTAGGTTCACGACGTCGTTGTCCACCCCCGCCACGCCGCTGCGCCGTTGCGTCTCGCGGCCGCAGTCGTGCACGCGCCGCTCCGTGGCCTCGCGGCAGTGCGAGCACCAGCGCCGTTCCTGCACGGTGGCACCCAGCACGGTATCGGCCAGCGCGCCGCCAATCCCGCCGAGCGTGGTCGACACCACTACCTGTAGATCGAAGCCGCCGAGATGCGCAACGGTTCCGAGCACGAGCGCCCCGGCGATCATGGCGAGCGTGCCAGTGGTCGTCACCGCCCCCGATGTACCCGGGGGAACGGGGCGCCATCCACGCAGCGTGCGCGGCACGCCCCCTATCGCGGTGCCAATCTCGGTGGCCCAGGTGTCGGCCGTGGCGCCGGCCAGCGCGCCAAGCCCCGCCAGCGTCCACTGTGGCGCCGGCGAGACGATCGCCCCAACGGCGCAGAGCGCAAAGACGCCGCCGTTTGCAATCACCTGCCACGCGTCGCGCTCGCCCCCCTTGTCGACAATGCCGCCGGTGACGCGCTCCTTGGCGGCGCGACGCCAGCGCGACAGGAGCGTGGACGGAACGAAGAAGGTGAGGAGCACCGCGCACCATCCCCACCCGGCGGCCGTTGCCACCGTCCCGACCAGCAACGCGCTCCACGCACCCGACGGGGTGAGTGCGCGCGCGCGTCGCGCCGCCAGCGCAATGGCTGCGGCGAGCGCGAGTCCGGCCAGGGTTCGAGTGAGAAGCGTCATGCGGCGTGTCTGGGCGCACGCAAATTACTTGAACGGGGTCACAGGGGCCGTTAGCTTCGCTCGATCCATATGTCCGACACGGTCGACGCCCTCCTCCCGCTCTCGTTCCTCGAAGCCGTCCGCCACGTCGACAGCCCCGTCGAGGACTTCGAGGCGGAACTCGTCGGCGACCTGCGCAACAAGCGCCTGGGGCTCAGCGAGACGGTCTACATGCAGATCCGGCGCTTCGCCGAGGCCGTCAAGCGGGGGCAACGCACCTCGATGGAGGAGGCGGTGGGGCTGGCGACGCTCCTCGGGCGGCGCCCCGATGCCGAGGCGGTCTTTCGCGTGGCGGGGCGGCACATGGCCACGGAGTCGTACCAGACCATCGGCGGCTTCTCGCGCGGGTTGATGCGGCTCCTCCCCAACTTCCTGGCGCGCCCGCTCGCCCTGTCGCACTCCCGCCGCCTGGCGCGCCGCTATCTGCTCGGGCGCATTTCCCGTGTAGGGGCGCATGTATATCTCGAGGTCGACAAGTCGGTGACGCTCGACACCGCGCCGCGCTCCGTTGGCTGCACCTACTATGAGGCCAGCCTCAAGGAGCTGCTGCGCCTTCTCGTCAACAGCGTCGGCGCGGTGGAGCACGTCCGCTGCGCCTCGCGCGGCGAGGGCGCCTGCGCCTGGCGCGCCGAATGGAAACCCACCTCCGCCCAGCAGGAGTGATCCCATGCCTCGCCTGAGCCCCGAGTCGCTCCCCGAGATCCAGCGCGCGATTGCCGATGCCGGGCTCGATGGCTGGCTGCTCTACGACTTCCGCGGCACCAACCCCATCGCGCAGGACTTCCTGGGCTTCGGGCACTTGCACCTGTCGCGGCGCATCTTTGTCCTCGTGCCGCGCATCGGGGTCCCGGTCGCCATCACGCACAACATCGAGCAGGGAGCGTGGAAGGGGTGGCCCGCCGGCTGGCGGCGCGAACGCTACTCGTCCTGGCGCGCGCTGGAATCGCTCCTGCACGAGATCGTTGGGGACAAGCGCGTGGCGATGGAGTACTCGGCCGGCGATGCCGTCCCATATCTCGATCGCATCCCCGCCGGCACGCTGGAAATGGTGCGCGCCGCCGGCGCCACGGTGGTCTCCTCGAGCGAGCTGGTGTCGCGCTTCTACGCCTGCTGGAGCAACGACGACCTCCTGGCCCATCGCCGCGCCGCCGAACACATCGCCGGCATCGCCCACGAGGCCTTCCTGCACGCCGGTTCCATGGCGCGCGCCGGCACCCCCATCGCCGAGCACGTGCTGCAGTCCCGCATGATGGACGCCTTTGCCCGCGCCGGCCTCGAGACCTACTCGCCGCCTAACGTGTCGGTCGGCGCCAACGCCGCCGATCCGCACTACGCCCCCTCGGCCGACAATCCCAAGGTCATCACCGTCGGCAACGTCGTCCTCATCGACCTGTGGGCGCGCGAGGCCGGCCGCCCGTATGCCGACCAGACGTGGATGGCCATTATCGGCGCGCCGAGCGCGCGCGTCGTCGAACTGTGGAACGTGGTCCGCGACGCGCGCGACGCCGCCATCGCGCTCCTGGAGCGCGAAATCGCCGCCGGTCGCGACGTGCGCGGCGCCGACGTCGACGATGCAACGCGCGCCGTCATCGTGAAGGCCGGGCTGGGCGACTACTTCACGCACCGTACCGGCCACTCGATCGACTCGCGCGAGATCCACGGCTCCGGCCCCAACCTCGACAACCTCGAGACGCGCGACGAACGCCTCCTCATCCCCGGCGTCGGCTTCTCCATCGAACCCGGTGTCTACTTCCCGGGCGATGTCGGGCTCCGCACCGAGGTCAACGCCTACATCGGCGACGGCGCCCTCGTCGTCACACCGGTCGAGATCCAGCGCGAGCTGATCGTTGCTTGACGCCGGAGGCGCGGCGCCGACCACGGACGCAAGCCAACTCCGGCGCGAACTGGGCGTCTTCTCCGCGGCACTCCTCGTCGTCGGCGGCATCATCGGGAGCGGGATCTTCTTCACCCCCGCCGAGGTGGCGCGCGCGCTCCCCAACGCGACGACGATCTTCTCGGTCTGGGTGCTGGGCGGCTTCCTGGCACTCGCCGGCGCGCTGACGTACGCGGAACTGGGGGCCATGCTCCCCGACGCCGGCGGACCGTACGTCTACATCCGCCACGCCTTCGGTTCGCTCCCCGCCTTCCTGTATGGATGGATGAACCTCCTGAGCATTGCCTCGGGAGCCATCGCCGCGGTTGCCATGGGCTTTGCCGGCTACCTGGGGCGCTTCGTCGACCTTGCCCCTGCGGGTGGGCCCATCGGCGTCGCGGCGGCTACCATCATCGTCCTGTCGCTCACCAACATCCTCGGCATTCGCCCCGGGGCGGCGCTCCAGAACGTGCTCACCGCGGCCAAGATCGCCGCGCTCGCCGCACTAATCGTCGGCGGCTTCGTCCTCTGGACGTCAATCGGGGCGCCGCTCCCGGTGCCAAACGCACCGGCTCCGCGCGAGTCGCTGGTGACAGGGTTCGCCGCGGCCTTCGTCGCCGTCCTGTTCACCATTGGCGGGTGGCAGCAGATGAACATGGTCGCCGGGGAGATTCGGGATCCCGAGCGCACCATCCCCAAGGCGCTGTTCATCGGGATCCTCATCGTGATCGCGATCTACCTGGGGGCCAACGCCGTCTACCTGCACGCTCTCGGGCGCGACGGGTTGGCGGCGAGCCAGGCGGTCGCTGCCGACACCGCCTCCCGGCTCGTGGGGTCGGCCGGTGCGTCGTTCATCACCATCGCGGCGATGATCTCCATCCTCGGCTTCGTGAACGTGGCCATCCTGGCCAACGCGCGCATTCCCTACGCCTTGGCGCGCGACGGAGTCTTCTTCGAGTCGGTCGGGAGGGTGCACCCCCAATTCGGGACGCCGCACATCGCCATCACCCTGTGTGGCGGCTGGGCGCTGGTGCTCCTGTTTGCCACCAAGGGTGGGATCGGCGACCTCCTGAGCGGGGTGGTCTTCGCCGACTGGATCTTCTTCGGCCTCGGGGCGGCGTCGGTCTTCCAGCTTCGGCGGACTCGCCCGGAGGCTCGGCGCCCGTACCGTGCGTGGGGCTATCCGATCGTTCCGGCGCTCTTTGTGGTCGCGGCGGGTTTTGGAGTGCTGAGCGCCTTCCTCGCTGCACCTCGGACGTCAGCGGCCGGAACGGTGATGCTGGTGGTGGGCGTTTTCGTTCACCGATTGTTCAGCAGGAGAAACGGCAGTCGTGTAGCGGGCGATATGCGTTGACTGACCGAGTGGATCGGCGGCAGTTGGCTAGCTACAGCGGCGACAAGGAGAAATTCTGGTCCGATCGGTCAACTAGGCGACTGACCTATGAGAAAGGGGGCAATCCGATCGGACTGCCCCCTTTGCCACGTTAGGCTGTTCGTTTGGACAGGCGCTCGGTCCCTCGCAACGCGCTACGAGAGCCAGAGCCGGATCTGGTAGATCTCCGGCTGAAGCCCCAGCCCCGCCGCGTAGGACGTTTCCAGGTCTTCGAGGAGCGCCGCCGGCTCGATCTCGAAGTCATCGCCCGCCGTGTTGTAGGTATGCGTACTCCACTCTCGGACGCGGACCTGTCCGTCGAACGGGCGGCCGATGAGGAGGAATCGCTCGGCCCGCCCCGATCCGCCTGCGATGCGGACCGAGAGGAACTCGTCCGTGCCGACCGGGAAGTCTTCGGGGATGTGGTGATGCATGGCGATGCTCCGCGTGCGGGGGGGCGTCGCGTGCGTGCTGGCGATCAGTTCGCGCCCGTGAGGGGTGCGGCGAGCCGCCGGTCCAGCACCATCGCGACGAAGAGGAGCGCGAGGTACAGCAACGAATACTTGTACGTCCACCACGCCGCCTTGGTCCAGACGGCCTCGCGCCGAATGCGCAGGACGCCGTGGAGCAGGAGCGCGCCCAGCACGACGGCGCAGGCCAGGTACGGGAGGCCAAAGGCGCCGAAGGCGACCGGGAGGATCGTGAGCGGGACGAGGATGAGCGTGTACCAGAGCATCTGGTTCATCGTTTCGCGCTCGCCCCAGAGGAGGGGGGCCATGGGGACCCCCGCCTTGCCGTAGTCCTTCTGCTTTAGGAGCGCCAGCGCCCAGAAGTGAGGCGGCGTCCAGTAGAAGACGATGAGGAAGAGGTACAGCGCCAGGAGATCGACGCTCCCCGTGACCGCCGCCCACCCCACCAGCGGCGGGAAGGCGCCCGCCGCGCCGCCAATCACGATGTTCTGCGGCGACGTGCGCTTGAGCCAGCGCGTATAGATGAAGACGTAGAAGTAGAAGCCGCCTAACGCCAGCGCCGCCGTGAGGACGTTGACGAAGTGCCCCAGCAGCCAGGTGGCGAAGACGGCCAGCGCCACGCCAAAGGCGAGCACCGAGATGGCGTGCATGCGCCCCGACGGGATGGGGCGCAGACGCGTGCGCGACATGACGTCGTCGATGTCGCGGTCCATGTACATGTTCACCGCGTTGGCGCCCCCCGCCATCAGGTAGCCGCCAATCGAGACGATCAGGACCTGGAGCCACGACGGCGACCCGGCGACGTACATCGGGGCGACGGTTGTGACGAGGAGGAGCGAGATGATGCGCGGCTTGGTGAGCGAGACGAAGTCGCGCACCGGCGATACTGGGCGGTCTGGCACCACAGGCGTCGATGCCGACGACGAAGCCGGCGTCGACGCCGGCGAGGAGAGCGTCCCGCTCATGATGCGTGCAGCCCTGCGGAGGCGGCGGGGGTGTTCGGCTCGAGGGCGCGCGCGGGGAGGGAGCGCCAGGTCCAGAGCAGGAGCAACGCGAGGAGCGCCGCGGGGAGAATGACCCAGAAAAACTCGCGCGTGCGGGCCACGGCCGACGACGATGCCCCGGGCGTTCGGCCGGCGAGCGCGGCGCGCACCACCGCCACCTGCGCGACGGCGCAGATCGCGGTCGCTACCCAGAAGAACAGGTCGGACATGGCGGTGTGAGTCACGGGCGAAAGGTGGCCGCGCGTCAGTCGCGATTCAACCACTCGCCGAATACGCCGCGCCGGGGTAGCATTGCCGACCATGCCGACACCCCCCTCCGCAGGCTCGACAACAGGCGGCGCCGCAAGCGCCGCATCGTCCAACGCAACGCCATCGGGCGGCGGGCTCCCGCGCCGCATCGGGCTCTGGAGCGCGGTGGCGGTGTGCATCGGGTCGACGATCGGTTCGGGGATCTTCCGGTCGCCGGCCGGGATCGCCGACAAGATCCCCGGCCCGCTCCCCCTTCTCTCGGTCTGGGTGGTGGGAGGCGTCTTTGCGATGTGCGGTGCGCTGACGCTGGCCGAGGTGGCGTCGTACATCCCGCAGACCGGTGGCTTCTACGCCTTCTTGCGCGAGGGATGGGGGCGGCTCTATGCCTTCCTCTTCGGCTGGGGGCAACTGACGGTGGTGCGCGCCGCCGCGTTAGGCGCGATCGCCATCACGTTCGCCGAGTACTTCATGCGGGTGATCGGATTCGACCCGACGGTGGCGCCGTACGACCAGTACGCGCGCTTCGTGGCGGCGGGGGCGATTGCCTTCACGGCCGTGCTCAACATCGTCGGCGTGCGCTGGGGGACGCTGATCACCAACATCACGACGGTGGCCAAGTTCGGCGGGCTGGCCTTCATCGTCGTCGTGGCGCTGGCGTTAGGCATTCCACAGACCGGCGGCCACTTCACCCCGCTCGTCCCCGAGGGGAGCTTCGTCCCGGCGAGCGCGGGGCTGGCGCTCGTCTCGACGCTGTGGGCGTACGACGGCTGGGGCGATGTGTCGTACGTGGCGGGCGAGGTGAAGGACCCGCAGCGCAACCTGCCGCGCGCGCTCATCGGCGGGACGATGGCGGTGATCGTGATCTACTGCCTGGCGAACCTGGCGTATCTCGCGGTGCTCCCGGTGGAGCAGATCCGCACCTCCAAGCTGGTGGCCGCCGACGTGGCGCAGGTGGTGCTGGGGCGCCCCGGCGTGGTGCTCGTCTCGGTGACCGTGATGCTGTCGACCTTTGGGACGCTGAGCGCCGTCCTGCTCACGTCGCCGCGCGTCTTGTTCGCCATGGCCGACGACGGGATGCTGTTCAAGCCGGTGGCGGCGGTGCACCCGAAATACAAGACGCCCTATGTCGCCATCTCGCTGGTGGCGCTGCTCGGGCTGGTGTACGTCCTCTTTCTCACCTTCGAGAAGCTGGCCGACACCTTCGTGATCGCGATGCTCCCCTTCTACGCGCTGGGGGTGGCGGCGGTGTACCGCCTGCGCGCGCGTCCGGGGTATGTCCCGCAGTTCAAGACCCCCGGCTATCCGGTCGTCCCGGCCGTCTTTCTCGCCTCGGTCGTGATCCTGCTGGTGAACGCCCTGCTGGATGCGGGAAGCCGCCCGTGGGTGGCGGGGATTTACGCGGTCCTGCTCGCCGGGGTCCCGGTCTGGATGGTGTTCTTCCGGACACCACGTTCCGGGGCGCGGGCGACGTGACGGAGCGTTTACATTTGGTGCGTGCGTCGCTGCTGGCGGGCGCCCTAGCTTGTCCCTCGGGTGACGCGCGGACCACCCCGAACCATGCCCGCGACCAATTCGGGTGTGTCAGTTCTTACTCCTCACACGACGAACCATGCACATGACTCGTCTGACACGGGCCCTCGCTCTCGCCCTCGCCGCAGTGCTCGCGGTGTCCGCTCGTGCGAGTGCCCAGGTTACGACCGGCGCCATTACCGGCGTCGTGACCGATGAAACCGGGAACCCGGTCGAGGCGGTCCAGATCCAGATGATCAACAAGGCGACCGGGCTCACGCGCGGCGCCCTCACGGGCGCCAGCGGGCGCTACGTGATCCAGGGACTCGAAGTGGGCGCCCAGTACTCCGTGACGGCGCGCCGCATCGGCTTCCGCCCCAAGACGCTCGACAACGTCGTCGTCTCGTTAGGCCAGACCACCAAGGCCGACATCCAGATCGAGCACCAGGCCACGCAGCTCGAGGCGGTGACGATCGTCTCCGAGACCAACGCCCTCATCTCCCCCACGCGCACCGGCGCGAGCACCACGGTGGGCGACTCGGCGCTTCGCCGCCTGCCGTCGCTCAACCGCAACTTCACCGACTTCGTCGCGCTCACCCCGCAGGTCTCCAACTCGGGGCCAGGGCTCTCGGGCGGCGGCACCAACAACCGCTTCAACAACATCCAGATCGACGGCGCTGTTTCGTCGGACCTCTTCGGCCTCGGTTCCACCGGGCAGCCGGGCGGACAGGCTGGCGGCAAGTCGATCTCCATCGAGGCGGTGAAGGAGTACCAGGTGCTGCTCTCGCCGTACGACGTGCGCCAGGGGAACTTTTCCGGCGCGCTGATCAACGCGGTGACCAAGGGCGGGACCAACGAGTTCCACGGCTCGGTCTACGGCGTGACGCGCAACCAGAGCCTCACGCGTTCGCAGCCGTACCTCACCGACTTCAAGCAGTCGCAATACGGCTTCGCCGTTGGCGGCCCGATCGTGAAGAACAAGGTCCTGTTCTTCCTCAACCCGGAGTTCCAGCAGCGCACCGTTCCCGCGGGCGGCCCGTTCATCGGGAGCTCGGGGACGTCGTCGTCCAACGTGTCGCAGGCGCTGATTGACCGCTTCAACGCGGCGCTCACGAAGTACGGGGTTCCGGCCGGCTCCGGCGCGGCGGTGAACAACGACAACCCGCTGACGAACCTCTTTGCCCGCCTCGACTTCAACCTCACGAGCAACACCTCGCTCGTGCTGCGCCACAACTACGCGCAGGCCGAGGACAACATCTTCAGCCGGACGACGTCGACGTTCAACCTCGACAACAACGGCTACTACTTCACGTCGAAGTCCAACTCGACGGCGGCGCAGCTGCGCACCAACTTCGCCAGCGGTGCCTTCAACGAACTCCTCGTCAGCAGCAACAGCATCCGCGACCGCCGCAAGCCCAACATCGCCTTCGCGCAGATCGAGGTGAACACCCCGGTCGGCCTGCTGGTGGGTGGCGGTGAGCGTTCGTCGCACCGCAACGAGCTGGACCAGGATGTTCTCGAGATCACCGACAACTACTCGATCCCGCTCGGCACGGCGCACCGCCTTACGGTCGGAACGCAGAACCAGTTCTACAAGGTCCGCAACCTCTTCCAGCAGCAGGGCTTTGGGAGATGGATCTTCGGGACCATCGACTCGCTCGAACTCGGCGCGCCGCGCCAGTACGCGGTGGGTGTCCCGGTGTCGGGCGACGGCGCCGTGCGCTTCAATGCGCGCCAGCACGCCTTCTATGCGCAGGACGAGTGGACCGTCTCGCCGACGTTCAACCTCTCGGTTGGCCTGCGCGCCGACATGCCGGTCTTTGCGGACAAGCCGCCGCAGAACCCGACGATCGCGCTGCCGATCTGCGCCGGTTCGGGGAACCCGTCGGCCACGTGCGGCTTTGGTCGCAACACGTCGGAAGTGCCCACGGGGAACATCCAGTGGTCGCCGCGCCTCGGCTTCAACTGGGACGTGACCGGCAACCAGAGGAACCAGGTGCGCGGCGGGATCGGCCTCTTCACGGGGCGCCCGGCGTACGTCTGGCTGGCCAACGCCTTCCAGAACTCCGGGCTCTCGGGCGTGGCGCAGCTCACCTGCAACAACCTGGCGGCGCCGCGCATCACGACGGCGGCCATCACCACCGCGCCCACGGCGTGCGCCAACGGGACGACGGCGTCGGCCGGCGCCGAGATCAACCTGCTGAACAAGGACCTCAAGTTCCCCCAGAACATGCGCGCCACGTTAGGCTACGACCGCGCGCTGTGGAACGGCTTTGTCGGGACGCTCGAGGCGATGTACACCAGGGGCGTGAACAACCTGTTCTACCAGAACATCGCCCTGGCCGGCCCGCAGGGGACCGACTACAAGGGGCGCGTGATGTACGGACCCAACCCGAACGCCCCGGTCCTCAAGGTCACCGGGCGCACGGCGGTCCTCGACGTCACCAACCAGTCGAAGGACTACTCGTACTCGCTCACCGCGGGGCTCGCGCGCCGCTGGCGCAACAACTTCGAGGGGTCGCTCTTCTACACCTACTCGGACGCGCGTGACGTGCAGTCGCTCACCTCGTCGACCGCCAACTCGCAGTACCAGTTCGGCCGCCCGGTGGCGACGCGCCAGGATGAGGCGACGCTCGGCTATTCCGTCTTCCGCCAGCCGCATCGCCTCGTCGGCCAGTTCTCGTACGCGTTCAAGACCAGGACCGACGTCACGCTGACCTATGTTGGCGAGACCGGTGCCGCCTTCACCTACACGGTGAACGGCGACGTGAACGGCGACGGCTTCAACCAGAACGACCCGATCTACATCCCGAAGAGCTCGACCGACCCGACCGAGATCCAGTTCCGCAACTTCACGCGGTCCGGGACGTCGACGGTGGTGACGGCGGCCGAGCAGGCGGCGGCGTTCGACAAGTTCATCAACTCGATGGACTGCCTGAAGAACAACCGTGGCACGTTCGCTCCGCGCAACGAGTGCAACGCGCCGTGGTCGAACACGATCAACCTGTCGCTGCGCCAGTCGCTCAAGACGATGGGGATGCAGAACGTCTCGTTCCAGCTCGACGTGTTCAACTTCGCCAACTTCCTCAACAAGGATTGGGGGCAGGTGAACACGGCGGCCTTCGGCTCGCAGACGCTCCTGACCTACGGGACGAAGACGACGGGGAACCTGAACGCCGGGGCGATCCCGATCTTCCAGTTCGATCCGAACTTCCAGAAGTGGAACGCGCAGAACATCCGGTCCAACTACCAGGTCCAGGCGCAGCTCCGCTACTCGTTCTGAGTGGCGGGCGGCTCCTGACGAACTGATCGAGGCGGGCCCGGTCGCGAGACCGGGCCCGTTTCGCTTTGTTTATGGCATGCACGAGAACTTCCTTTCCCATTTGCGTCCCCGCCCCGTGTCCGCGCGCGTGTTCGCGCGGGCGCTCGCACGCGCGCTCGCGTCGGCGCTCGCGATCATCTCACTCGTCGGGTGTGCGCGCGGGAGTGCGACGCGCGCGCCGGCGCCGTCGTCGTCCGTCGCCGCTGCCAACGCGGGCGCGGGAGCGACCCGGCGCGCCATCGTCGTCTCGTTCGATGCCTTCAACGAGCGGCGCGTGGTGGAGACCATCGACTCGACGCGCATCCCGGCCATCCGCGCGCTCTTTCGCGAGGGAGCGTGCGCGGCGTCGGCGCAGCCGCACTTCCCGAGCGTGACGGCTGCCGGCCACGCGTCCATCTGGACGGGGACGTACGGCGCCACGCACGGCATCAGCGCCAACGCGCACCTGCGCCTACCGGCGTCGCAGCACACGATCCTGGAGACGGCGAACGGCTTCACGGTCGAGGGGCTGCGCGCCGAGCCGATCTGGATCACCGCGGCGTCGGCTGGGCTCACCGTCTTCGGGCATCACGTGACGCAGGCGCCGGGCGTTCCCGGCTACCGCACAAACGATGGCGAGCCGGCCGACACCTTCGCGGCGGCACGCGCGCGCGCCGTGGCCGCGTTGGCCAGTGAGCGGCTGGGGGTGCTCAACGGCTACAACCGCACGCTGTTCTCGATGCGCCTCCTCACGCGGCGCGACGTGCAGCTGACGGAAGCGCGCGGGTGGGGTGCTTGGCGCGCCACGCCGGGCGAAGTCGCGCTCGAGTTCAGCGTCCCGCTCTCGGAAGAGGACCCCGCGGCGCGGGAGCGGCGCTTCCACGTGTTGCTGCGCCTGTGGCCGGCGGCCGACACGGCACAGCTCTTCGCCGCCTTCGAGCGCTCGCTGGCGCAGGCGGTGCGCGTGACGCCGCACGCGGAGGAGCGCGAGCCGCCGCGCGGTCGAGCGCTGGCGCGCCACTTCTCGGCGCCGCTCACCTTGCAACTGCCGACCGGCGAGCGTGCCTCGATGCGCCTGCGCCTCTTCTCGCTCTCGGCGCGCGACACGTCGTTCACGCTCTTCGTCCCCGGCGTGCAGCTGCCGGAGGCCAACCGTGTGGACGTCAACAACGCCTACGACGCGGCCAACCCCGGTTGGGTGGGGAACTCGGCGGCCTGGATGTGGGAGGCTGGGCTGCTGGGGCCCACGCTGGCCGAGAGCGGCGACGGCAAGGCCGAGCTGCGCTGGCTGGAGAGCGCCGAGTTGCTCACGCGCACCTTCATGGAGGGGGCGGCGTGGGGGTGGAGCACCCGCAAGCCACGCCTCATGCTGGACTACTTCCCGCTGGGCGACGACACCGACCACACGTTGTGGGGGCTGGTGGATCCACGCGTGCCGGCGCACGACACCCTGGTGGCGCGGCGCGCGGCCGCGGTGCGCGCTCGGCTGTGGGAACTGGTCGACATGCGGCTGACGGCGCTGATGCAGTTGGTGCGGCGCACGCCGGGGACGCGCCTCTTCGTGACCGGCGACCACGGGATGCGCGCCACCTGGCGCCTCTTTCGCCCAAACGTTGCGCTGCGCGAGGCGGGGTTGCTGGCGGTGGATGGGGCGGGGCGCATCGACCTCTCGCGCACGGTGGCGGCGTCGCCTAACGGCTACTGGATCTCGGTGAACCGCGTGGGGCGGCGGGGTGGGATCGTGCCGGCGGACTCGGTGGCGGCGGTGAAGGGGGCGGTGCGGCGCGCGCTATGGGCGGCGCGCGACGAGTGGGGGCGGGCGGTGGTGACGCGCGTCTTCGACGCGGCGGATGTCGGCGCAGAAGCGCTGGGGATTGGCGGGGCGGCCGGAGGCGACATCTACTACGAAGTCGCCGACGGCTTGTCGTGGAACGCCCAGGCCACGGGGAGCGTGGTGTTCGACGCGAAGCGCCCGGTGGGGACGCACGGCTACCCGTCCACCGCCGCCGACATGCAGACCGTCTTCTGTCAGTGGATGCCGGGCGAGGGCGCGTCGCACGGCGCGCCGGCGCGCCTCACCGATGTGTCGCCCGCGGTGCGCCGCTGGCTCGGCGTCGCCGACCGGTGAACACGAGCAACAGGCAGGCGCGAGAGCGCCCGAGCGTTGCAGCTGCGCCTAGAAGATCTCGAGGTTGATGTAGCGCTTCGGGTTCTTCTTGAAGTCGGCGGTGAGCGAGTCCATGCGCGTCAGCACGCGGCGCAGGTCCTGGTAGAGCCCAGGGTCGTTGAGCAGCATTGCCGCCGTGCCGTCGCCCTTCTCGACCTTGCCAAGAACCGTGTTGAGGCGGTCGGTGGTCGACTTCAGCTCGCCGGTGAGCGTTGCCATGTTTGCCGAAGCGGCACGCAGCGAGCGCACCGTCGAATCGACCTGCAGCGAGTCGATGGCGGCGGCGCGCGAGCGCACCGTGACCAGCGTCGATTGCAGCTCGCGCGACTGCAACGCGGCGATCTGCGCCAGCTGCACCACCAGCCGGTTGGTCGCCGCCAGCGCCTGCCGCATTTCGCGAATCCCGCCCGAGTCCACCATCTCCATGCGCGCGTTCCCCAGGAGGACGTTGACGCCGTTGGTGATGGTGTCGGCGCGGGCGGTGAGCGCGGCGAGCCCCGTGGGCGCAATGCCTAACGGGATCGTGTCACCCGGCGCGAACGCCTCGGTCGTGGCGCCGTCCGGCGTGAGGGCAATCGCCATGTCGCCAAAGAAGCCGTTGGCGACCACCGTCGCCTTGGTCCCCTTGGGGACCTTGTACTCCTTGCGCAGGCGATACGTCACCACGACGGTGCCGTTGGGGTCCAGGTCCACATCGTCCACAAATCCGGCGGTGACCCCGGCCAGCCAGACCGGCTGCCCCTGCTTGAGCCCCGATCCCCACGGAAAGCGGGAGTAGAGCGGATACCCCGACGACAGGCCGCCGCGCGCCAGCCAGAGCGCGCCCACGATGATCACGGCGATGGCCGCCGTGGTGAAGATGCCCACGAGTACTTCGTCGCGCCGTTTCATCCCTGGAGCTGGTTGGCGAGGAGTGAGGCCGTCAGTGCGTCGAGGACCAGGATGGCGACCGAGGTGACGACGACCGCCTTCGCGGTCGAGCGCCCCACCCCCTCGGCGCCGACATCGGTGATGTAGCCCTCGAACGAGCAGAGAAAGGCGATGGCCGTCCCGAAGATCGTGGCCTTGATCAACGAGTAGCCGATCTGGAAGAACGTGTACGACATCCGCAGCCCTTCGGAGAACTGCTGCCACGTGACGTCGGTGGCGGTCATCGCCGTGAAGGCCGCCGTGGTCACGCCGATGGCGTTGGCAAAGATCACGAGGAACGGGAGCATCAGCGTTGCCGCGATCACGCGCGGGACCACGAGGTACGCCACGGGATCGTACGACAGTGTCTCCAGCGCGTCGATCTGCTCGGTGACGCGCATCGTCCCGATCTCCGCCGTCATGCGCGCCCCCACGCGCCCGGTGAGGACCAGCCCGGTGAGGAGCGGCCCCAGCTCGAGGATGATCATCTGCCGCGAGATGAGCCCCACCACCGACAGCTGCACGCCGGGAAAGAGCTGGTACCGCGTCTGCAGCGCGATGACCGACCCGATGAAGGCGGCGACGATGGCGGTGAGCGGGAGCGAGTCGACGCCGATGCGCCGCATCTGCGCCGCCGTCAGCGGGAGGTAGGTCCGCCACTCATTCGCGAAGGCCCGCAGCACGTCGCGCAGGAAGTACACGCGCTCGCCCAGGTCCGCCATCGCCTCCATCCCCACGTGCCCGACGGAGCGGAAGAACCTGATCCCCGTCCGCTGCACCACCGGGAATTCCGCCGTGTGGCGGTGCGTCCCGTGCATGGGCGACGTGATCACGTGCGCACCCTCGCCAGCATGATGAGGCCGAGGATCCCGAAGACGACGTTGGGTACCCACGCCGCCATCTCGGGGGAGAAGACGCCCTTGCCGCCGACCGCCTTGGTGAGCTGGATCATGATGAGGAAGACGACCGTGGTGCCGAGCGAGAGGCCAATGCCGTACGCCGCCCCGCCGCGCTGGTTGCTGGTGGCGAGCGGTGCGCCGAAGAGCGCGATGATGAGGCAGGTGACCGGGATCGCGAGCTTGAGCGCCCGGTCGACGCGGAGGACGTTGACGTCGCTCCCCGAGCGTTCCAACGCCTGGATGTAGCGCCCAAGTTCCTCATATCCCATGTCGCTCGGCGCCTTGGACGAGGCCATGAGCTGCACCGGCGACTCGGCCATGTGCCGGTCGCGCAGCGAGTCGAACTTGAAGGAGACGTTGCGCCCAGCCCCCGTGACGACGTGCATCGTCCCGTCCTTGAGCGCCCACCCCACCGGCTTGTAGTTGGCCTCGCGCGCTGCGACGATGTAGGTCGGGTACTTGTCGGACCCCTCGTTCCCCTTGCGCTCGATCTCCACCCCTTCCATGTACGCGCGCTCCACGTTGAGGAGCGACGCCTTGTACACGCGCCCCAGCTCGGCGGCAAAGGTGAAGTTGAAGCGCTCGTTGCCGTTGGTGAAGCGCGTTTCCTGCAGCAGCTCGCTGCGCGTCTTGTTGGTGCTCGGCGCCAGCTCGCCCAACCCCAGCGCCATCGCGGCGGCCACGACCGACCCTGCCAGGATGGGGATGACGAGTCGGTGGAACGAGATCCCCGAGGCCTTGGCCGCGGTAATCTCGCTGTGGCGCGTGAAGGCGCCGATGGAGAAAACCGTGGCAAAGAGCACGGCCGCCGGCAACACCATGAACATGTTGTCGGGAATCCAGTACAGGTAGCTCAGCGCAATCGCATTGGGCGTGAGATTGCGGTTGAGGTACTTGTCGATGTTGTCCGTGAGGTCGAAGATCGTGACGATGAGCGGGAAGCCTAACGCCGTGCTGAAGAAGATCTTCGTCCATTCACCCATCACGTAGCCGTCGAGCGGGCGCAGGAACCAGCGCATCATGCGGCCTCGCCCCGGCGGCGCCGGAAGAGACCGCGCATCGCCTCGAACAGCTCGGACAGGTCACCGCCGCGCGACGTCGCCGTCTCGCGCCCCATGCGTGACAGGAGGACCACCGCCACGAGGAAGAAGAGGATGTTGGCCGACCACATGGCCCAGAACGGCGTCAGGATGGCCCGGTCGGCCAGCGCCTCGCCGGCAATGAGCCCCACATAGTACAGCCCAAAGACGCCGAGGCTCACCCCGATCACCAGCCCCACACCGCCGCGCGGAAAGCGGAGCGCGATCGGCGCCCCCAGCAGGACGAAGATCACGCACGCCATCGAGATCGCGAACTTCTTCTGGATCTCCACCGCGAACTGATTCATCTGCTCGCGCGCGGTGAGCATCTGCGAGCGCGCCGTCTCCATCGCCATCGCTGCCGGCTGCGGCATGGCGCCACCCCCCGCCGACGGGGCGAGCATGGGATTCCCCGAGTTGGGAGGGACACCAGCCGCCGCGGCGGCCGCGGCTGCCGAATCCGGCTGCGCTCCCCCAGCCCCACGCCGCAGCAACTCCTCATCGCGACGCCGCAACGAGTCGATCATCCGCGCGGCGGGATCCATCTCGACCACCGGTGGCGCTTGCACCGAATCTGTCGCGCCCGTCTTCGTCACCGAATCGCGCCGCAGTGAATCGCGCTTCACCGAATCGCGCCCCGCGCGCACCGTGTCGACCTTGGGCTTGGGCGGGGGTTGTTGCTGCTGTTGCTGCTGCTGTTGCTGCTGCTGTTGCTGCTGTTGCCCCTGCACGGTGGCCGCCAGTAGCTGGCGCGGCGCCAGGAACTCGACAGCCTTCGGGAGCGGTCGCCACGCCCCGGCCATGCGCATCCCCTTGGCCGACACGCGCTGCAGCGCGGCCATGGCATCGCAGTAGCTGCGCCCCAGCGACCTGACGCGCGAGCGCTCCTTCGTGGCTCCGGGAACGCTCATCGGCGAGATGAGGTTGATCACGACCGTCCCCTTGGGGTCCTTCTTGAACGCCGAGTCGGCGCGCTTGTAGTCGTCGAGCGAGCGGAAGAAGTCGCGCTCGTAGCGCGACACCTCGGATTGCAGCTCGCAGACCGACATCTCGCGATCGCTCTTGTACGTGTCGTTCGAGTCGCGCGAGAAGGCGTTGGCCACACCAGCCACGCGAATCAGGTCGACCTTGAAATAGAGGCGCTGCAGCTGCGACGGCGTCTCCTTCGGCACCTCCTGCATGAACCCCGAGTACAACGTCAGCTCGAGATCGGAACCGCCGTCGGCGAACGCCATGACGCCGCTGTCGGCGTAGATGGTGCGCCGGCGCATCGGGTCGCTCAGGTCGTAGATGGTGACCTCGCGCAGCCCGTTGGTCTCGCGGTCGAGGTGGATGGTGCGCAGGAAGTAGCGGTTGGGCGCCACTTCGTTGATGATCTGTTCCTTGATGGCGAACGTCGGCTTCTTGCGCGCGATGTCGCCCTGGAGCGTGCGGAGGCGGTGGTTGGTGCGCGGGAGGACCTGGTCGTTGAAGGCGACCATCGAGATCGAGAGCAGCGCGCCGGCGATCACCACGGGGACGAGGAGCCGCCCCATGCTCACCCCGTTGGCCTTGAGCGCGGTGATCTCGTTCTCCGAGGCCAGGCGCGAGAAGGCGTACAACACCGAGACCAGGACGGCCATGGGCAGCGTCATGGCGACGGTGAAGGGGAGCGAGAGGGCGAAGAACTCGAGGATCACGTTCCACGGCAAGCCCTTGCCCACGAGGTTCCCCAACTGCTTGGCCACATAGTTCAGCAGCATGAGGGACGTGAGCGCCGAGAGGGCAAAGACCAGCGGCCCGGCATGCTCTCGAAGGACGTACTTGTGGATTATCTTCACGACGCCTGCTCCAAACGCCCCCCTGTTCCCGTCGTAACCATAGTCGGCGTAATATAGCCCCCCGCCATCCCCGCAGAGCTTGGCTCAGGACGGAGGAACGACCGGCTGATACCCTGCGCCCCGCGGTTGGTGCGTTCTGCGCCGATTGCCTGGCTTCCCCCCGTGGTACTCCTCGCCGCCCTGGCGTGGGGGCGGGAGGGGCATTCCCAGTCGCCGCGGCGTGATTCCGCGCGCGTCACGGCGAGCGCGCGCGATACGCTGCGTGGGCGCGCCAAGGGCGATACGGCGGCCGCCCGCGATTCGCTCCCCGATCGCTTGCGCCCGCTCCTCAAGTCGGCGTCCGACCTGGACCTCTCGCTCACCGCCCGCCTCGAGGCCAAGGCCGAGCGGACGCAGAACGAGCGGTGCGCGGCGAGCGCGCTCTTCTCCGTGGGCTACACCTGCCGTTCGGCCTTCACCCCGGCGTTCGAGGCGCAGTTCGGGCTCAAGTCCAACGGGGGGATCGGCGATCGCGTGGCGCTGGACGTGGACTACGACACGCAGCGCGAATTCGACGGCTCCAACCAGATCTCGATCGCTTACACCGGGCGTCCCACGTCGCGGCTGCAACGCCTCGAGGTCGGCAACGTCTCGTTCAACGCGCCGGCGTCGCGCTTCATCTCGGCGGGCATTCCCAGCGGCAACTTCGGCGTGCAGGCCATCGGCCGGTTCGGCAACATGCAGCTGACGGCGATCGCCGCGCAGCAGAAGGGGAACGTGGTGCGCGACCAGTCGTTCACCATTGGCCGCCGCACCACGCAGGCGCAGGAGCGCGAGATCGAGGATCACCAGATCGAGCCGCGGCGCTTCTTCTGGACCGTCGACCCGCAGAAGTTCGGCGCGGCGTACCCCAACATCGACATCCTCGACGCTCGCCAGATGCAACGGCTGGCGGCGGCGCTCCCGCCAGCGGTGCGGCCGGCGCGACTCCTCGTCTACCGCCTCATCCTCGGCGGACAGCCGCCCAATCCCAACGGCCCGCGCTTCCAGCTGCTGGGCGATCCGCTGTCGCGCCCCGGGCAGGTGTATGAACTCCTGCGGGAGAACGTCGACTACTACGTCGACCCGTCGCTCCTCTGGCTCGCCCTGGTGCGCCCGCTGGCGCTCAACAACGAGCGGCTCGTCGTGGCCTACGCCATGCGCGTGGCCGGGCGCGATACGGTCATCGCCGACATCGGCGGGACCCCCGACCTGGAGTACACCACCGAGCGAGCGCAGTACGCCAACCTCCTCTGGGATCCGCAGGTCACGCCCGATCACCCCGCCTTCCGTCGCGAAATCCGCAACGTGTATCGCCTGGGGGGCGAGGACGTGCGGCGGGAGAGCGTGCGCGTGCGCATCGTGGCCGGGACCAACGCCGACCAGGAGAAGCCGCCGGGCGGGAGCGCCACGTCGTACTTGCAGCTGTTTGGCCTGGCGCAGTTGGCCAATCCCACCACCTTCGACTGGGAGAACCGCCTCTGGCCGCGCCCCAACGATCCCAACTTCCTGGTGGCCAACCTGCCGGGCGCGAAGATCTTCCGCGACCAGTTCATCGTCTTTCCGTCGTTGGAGCCGTTTGCGCGCCGCGGCCTCGCCAGCCCCGACGTCGTGGCGGCCAACGACACGATCTACCGCACGCCATCGGAGTACCTGTACTCGCCGCAGCGCCCGCAGTCGTACTACCGCTTGCGCGTGGCGTACGAGACCGATGGCGGCGGGGGGATGGGGACCATCGCCCTCAACTCGGTGCAGATCCGCCCCGGCTCCGAGCGCCTGACGATGGACGGGCGCCTCCTCGTCAAGGGAGTCGACTACGACATCGACTACGAGCTGGGGCGCGTGCAGCTCCTCTCGGCGGACACACTCATCGCGCGCGAGCGGCACGTGGTGGCGCGCTACGAGGAGAACCCGCTCTTCGCCACCGTCCCCACCTCCATCTTCGGGCTCAGCTCCACCTGGGCGCTGCGGGGCGGGAGCGTGAACGTCCTGGCCATCTCGCAGTCGCAGCGCTCCACCTTCAACCGCCCGCCGCTGGGCTTCGAGCCGCAGGCGTCGGTGGTGGCGGGGGTATCGGCAAACTACGGATGGCAGCTCCCGTCGCTGGCGCGGCTGTTGGGGACGCTCCCGCGATCGGGGGCGACCGCGCCGGCAGCCGCAACAGTCCCGCGCCTCGACGTGCAGGCCGAGTTCGCGGTGAGCCGCCCGCGACAGAACAGCTCGCAGCAGGCGTACATCGAGTCGTTCGAGGGGGAAGGGGGGACGACGATCAACCTCCTGCAGGCGCAGTGGCAGTACTCATCCCAGCCGGCCATCGCTCGCGCACTCGGCGGGCGATTCGATCCGTCCACCTTTGATACCACGCGCGCCACCACGCTGGCGTACCAGAACTCCGGCGTGGGGAAGGACGGGAAACTCATCCAGTTCACCTACCGCGACATCGATCCCAACGCCTCGCTGGCGGGGGTGGGGTTCACCGCCGCCGAGCCGATCCTGTGGATGACGATGTACCCGTTAGGCGTGGGCGGGTTGTACGACGCGGCGGGGGAGCGCTATCGCTGGCAGACGGGGAAGCGCGCCAACGGGCGGCGCTGGCGCTCCATCCACACCGTGCTGGGGCAGGGCGGCGGGGCGGGGATCGACCTGTCGCGCGGCGAGCAGTTGGAGTTCTGGACGCTGGTGGATACGGCGGGGATCCGCCGTCAGCGGAACCCGACGCTCGTGCTCGACTTCGGCGACGTGTCGGAGAACTCGGTGACCTTTGCGCCGGAGACGCTCTCGGTGCAGTCGGGCGACTCGACGTGGCGCGGCCGCAAGATCCAGGGCTACAACCGGCTGGGGAGCGAACGCGATCCCTTCTCGCGCGCCTTCAACGCCGACGTGAACGACCGCGGCCTTCCCGGCGACGTGGTCGACTCGGTCACGGTCTTTGGCGGGACGCCGCCGTTCACCGCGTTCGACGTCCCGGTCTGCTCGTTAGGGCGCGGGGTGAGCCGCCCGCTGGGCGATGCGCAGGACGACTGCACCGTGCGCAACGGGCGCCTGGACGAGGAGGACATCGACCAGGACAACGCGCTCAACTTCACCTCGAAGGAGCGAGAGCTGGAGCGGGTGCGGCGCTTCATCGTCGACCTGAGCAGTCCGGCGAGTTATGCGCGCGTGGGGAAGTGCGGCGTGAGCATTGCCGACGTGAACGGCGCCGTCCCCGTGGCGTCGCGCCTGTGCTGGGTGCAGGTGCGCCTCCCGTTCAACGCTCCCGACGACTCCACGGCGGGGGGACCGCTGATTCGCCGCGTGCGCGCGTTGCGCCTGACGGTGGTCTCGGGGCTCACGCTGGGCGAACAGCAGTTCTCCCTCACCCCCGTCGCGCGGCTGCGCGTGGTGGGCGCCTCGTGGCTCAAGCGCGCCGACCGCACGCTGTCCGGGATTGCCGGGACGCAGCCCACGCTCGCGGGGGGGACGGTCATCGCCTCGCTCATCGGGACCCAGGACCGCGACTCGACGCGCGGCATCTTCTACGATTCCCCGCCCGGCGTGAGCGAGGTCCCCGACCAGGCCTCGTCGGTCTTCGGGGCACAGCAGGTGCAAGTCAACGAACGCTCGCTCCGCCTGCTCGCTACCGCCCTCCCGTTAGGCTCCCGCGCCGAGGCGTACTTCCGGTTTCCCGAGGGGCAGCGCAACCTGATGGGCTACCGCGAGCTGCGCATGTGGGTGCGCGGGCGCGGGCGTGGCTGGGGGCCAAACGGCGACCTGCAGGCCTTCGTGAAGATCGGGCGCGATGCCGACAACTTCTACCTGTACCGCACCGAGGCCCGCAGCGGGAGCGGGCGCGAGGCCTGGGGGCCCGAGGTCCGCGTCCGCTTCGACAAGTTCTACGCGCTGCGCGCCAAACTGCAGAATGCCTTCCTGCAGAACCGCCGCGACCTCCTGGGCTGCACCGCGCTCGACTCGGCGCTCATTGCCCGCAGCGGTGTCCCGGTGGGGACGCGCGCCGAACAGTACGCCGCGTGCGAGGACGGCTACGTCGTCTACACCGTGAATCCGGGCGTCACCCCGCCCAACCTTGCCGCCGTGCAGGAACTCGCGGTGGGGATGGTGCGCGTCGATTCGCTCAAGGGGATCGACCCGCCCATCGTCGGTGACACGCTCGAACTCTGGGCCGACGACATCCGGCTCGCCGACGTGGTCAACACCACCGGTTTCGCCGGCGAGGTCACCGCCACGCTCAGCGCCGGTGACTTCGGCTCCTTCCGCGTGGGGGTGCGCCGGCGCGACCCTAACTTTCGGCAGATCAACGAGGCGCCCTCGTTCCTCACCAACGACGACCTCGACCTGAGCGCCACCTGGCGCCTGGACCGCTTCCTTCCCGCGTCGTGGGGGTACGCCCTCCCGCTCACCGTCGCGCACCGCGCCAGCGGGGCATCGCCCGAGTTCCTCACCCGTTCGGACATCCCCGGCGCCTCGGTCCCCGGGTTGCGCCAACCCAGGGCGCAGCAGACTACCTACACACTGTCTGCGCGCCGGGCCACGCCGCTCACCGGGAGCTGGCTCGGCGCCATCGTCAACAACCTCATCGTCGACGGCGCCGTGAGCGCCGTCGGCAACCGCACCGAGTTCCAGAACGGACGCGTGAAGGACCTCAACGTCGGCTTCGACTTCTCGTCCGGAGGATTGATGGGCGGCCTCCCCGTGCGCGAGACCGGCGCCGGCGAGGGGCCGCGCGCCGGCTGGGGGCTTCCCATCCCCTGGGGTGGTGCCGGCGGCGGGAGGTTCCAGCTGCAACCGTCCATGGTGCGGCTGTCGAGCGCGCTGGTGCGCACCGAGGACTCGCGCGCCGCGTACCTCAAGCCCGCCGTCACCGGGAGCGACTCGGTGCGCCTGGCGAACGGACAACAGCACGTGTGGCGCACCGTGAGCACGCTCGAGTTCCAGCCGCTCCCCAACGTCACCGCGCGGTGGGATGCGAGCACCGTGCACGACCTGCGCGAGTACGGCGACAGCACCGCCAACGCGATCGCCGCCACGCTCGAGCGGTCCAGCCTGGGCGGCGTGGACATCGGCCTCGAGCGTGAGCGAACCATGGCGGCAACGCTGACCTATTCCCCCGTGACGCAGGGGTGGCTGCGACCGCGCCTCGCGCTGGCTTCGACGTACACCATGCTGCGCGACCCCAACAACCGCGCCGTGGTGATCGAGGACAGCCTGGGGCCGCTCACCTCGCCGCACCTGAGCCGGCGCGTGGGCAACACGCAGGTGCTCACCGCCGCCACAACGCTCGATCCCCTCCTGGCCGTCAGCACCTTCGCCCCCGAAGGGTCGCGCTGGCGAAAGGCCTTCGGCGTGCTGCGCCCCATCGACGTCAGCTTCAGCCGCAACCAGCTCTCCTCCTTCGACGGCCTCCCCGTCACGCCGGGGCTCGGTTTCCAGCTCGGGTTGGGCGGGATCGATTCCTTCCGCTCCGTCGACGACCACAATGCCGCGAGCGCCGGCGCCAGCAGCGACCTGGTCGTCGCCAACGCACTGGCGATACCCGGCGGCCTGACGCTGACAAACCGCCTGCAGCGCACCGACGCGCGGCACTGGAGCCGGCGTGAGGCAGTCGGCCTCACCCAGGTCACCGGCGAGGCCTTCATCTATCCCGACGTCGCGCTGCGCTGGAGCGGTCACCCCCGGCTCGTCGGCGCCGTCTTCAGTTCGCTGGGCGCCACCGCGCGCGCCCTCGTCTCGCGCCAGTCGTGGACCACCCCCGGCAACGACCTCGCCCTCCTCACCGAGCAGCGCGAGTCGCGCCAGGAGTCGTACCCGTTCACCGCCACGGCGGTCACCGCCTACGGCGATGTCTCGCTCTCCGCCACCTACGCCATCACGCGTCGTGTCGACTCGCTCCCCGGTTCGGTGGCGCGCCGCAAGGGGAGCGACCTCGCAGCCGACGTCAGCAAGGCCTTCGCGCTCCCCCAGTCGTGGCGGGTGAAGAGTCCCGTGCGCACGCGCATCTCCTGGCAGGAATCGCTCACGCAGAGCTTCGTGGAGAACGCGCAGGCGGTCGGCGCGCTGTCGCGCCTCACCGACAACGGGCGTCGCGCCTTCAACTTCAACGCCGACACCGACGTGGCCGAGAACATGACGTTCAGCCTGCAGGCATCGCGCGTGGTGACCTTCGACCGCAACTTCAACCGTCGCTTCGTGCAGACCGTGATCACCGCGGTCTTCCAGCTGCAATTCTTCTCGGGAGGAAGCAAGTGACGGCAGCGCTCGTCAGGAGAGCTGTGGCTGGCGCGCGCGTGGCGCTGGTTACGTGCCTCGCGTTGGCAACGTGCCTCGCGCTGGCGGCGTGCGGCGGCGAGTCGCGGCAGTCGTCGCGCGAGCTTGCCTCCGGCCCGTTCGACGGCGAGGTGGCCATGACGTATGTGCAGGCGCAACTCGCCTTTGGGGCACGCGTTCCCGGCACCGAGGCGGCGGTGAAGGGAGGGGACTGGATCACCGCACAGATGCGCCTGCGCGCCGACACCGTCGTGGAGCAGCGGTGGGATCACGTCACGGCCTCGGGGAGAAGGGTCCCCCTGCGCAACATTATCGCGCGCTTCAATCCCTGCGCGAGCGAGCGCGTGCTGTATGTCACGCACTGGGATTCGCGCCCTCGCTCGGAGAGCGCGAGCGACACCGCTCGGCAGCGCCTCCCCGTGCCCGGCGCCAACGACGGGGCCAGCGGCGTCGCGCTCCTCGTGGCGTTAGGCGACCTCCTCGTGCGCTCGCCGCCGCGCATCGGCGTCGACCTCCTCTTCGTCGATGGCGAGGACTACGGCGACTTTGGCCCTCCCGACGTCGACGTCCTCCTGGGCTCGCGCTACTTCGTGGAACACCTCCCCGAGCCTAGCTATCAGCCGCTCTTCGGCGTGCTGTGGGACATGATCGGCGACCGCGACCTGAAGATCGAGCAGGAGGCCAACTCGCTGCGCGCCGCCCCCGAGGTCGTGACGCTCGTCTGGGAAACGGCGCGGTCGTTAGGCCATGGCGACACCTTCCTCCCCACCGAAGGGTTGGCCATCACCGACGATCACATCCCCTTCCTCGAGAAGGGGCTGCACGTGATCGACGTCATCGACCTGGATTACCCCTGGCACCACACCCCCGACGACACCATCGACAAGATCTCCGCAGCCTCGCTCAAGCGCGTCGGCGACGTGGCCTGGGCGCTGCTGCAGCGCTGAGGGGGCGGCTGCGCGGGGCGCGGGATTTCGCCGGGCGTTGGGGCGTCGCCTGACGCGGGGGCGGCGACCGGCGGGGGCGGCGCCAGGCGGGGTGGCGCAGCGTTTCGGTACAGTGCGTGTGGTTTCGGTAACGCGGGTCGGCGTGGGGCTCGCCACGTTTGGTCCATGGCAACCACGTCCAATCGCGCGCCGCTGCTCGTCACGCTGGTCATCGTCCTCGGGGTGGGAGGGCGATGGCTGCGCGATAGCGATCACGGCGCGCAGGACCCAGCGGTGGCGAGCGCCGCGCTCGATTCGCAACTGGCGCTGGTGGAGCAGGCCGGCGACCGGGGGCGAGAGCGCCAGAAGGGCGGCGCTGCGCCTCGTGGGAGTCCCACCAAGCGCCCCCGCGCCGGCACCACCGACGCTCCCTCCGGGCGCGCTCTTGGCGCAGCCCGCGAGCGTCGCGCGCCAGCCGGCGGCACCGGCTACGGGGCGGCGCTGGCGGAGCAGGACCCGCCAGGTGCGCCGCGCCAGGAGCGAACGCCCCTCTCCGTCGTCCCCCCTGAGGGGGTGGCCAGGCTTCTCGCCGACCGCGAGCGCCAGACGAATGTCCGCGCGGGAGGGGCCCGCTCGCCCTCGACCTCAGATGTCCGGCGGGCGACGCTCGTCGACGCCCCCGCTCGGACTTCGCCTCCCCTGAGCGTTGACGTGGAGTCGGCGTCTGCGGCGGAACTCGAACGCCTGCCACGAGTTGGCCCCGCGCTCGCGCAGCGCATCGTCAGCGACCGTTCCACGCGCGGGCCCTTCGGCTCCATAGAGGGGCTGCAGCGTGTGCGGGGAATCGGACCCGCCATGGCGCGCCAACTCCAAGACTACGTGACGTTTGGGAGAACAGGGCGTCCCTGACATGCTGAGCCTTGGCCCCTCCGAGGTGCCCAACGTCCTGCCCCTGACGAACCGCATGGCCGCGCCTCCCGCCCCGTCCACTGAACGTATCCAGGACCTGCTCATTCGCGAGAACTACATCTCGCGCGAGCAGCTCGACAAGGCGTTGCGCGAGGGAAAGTCGAATAACCTCAGCGTCACCTACAACCTCATCAAGACGGGCGCGATCGAGGAACTGGATCTGGTCAAGATCCTCGCTCGCGTCTCGCGCATGCCGGCCGTCGACCTGTCGCGCTTCGAGGTCGACACCCGCATCATCAAGCTCGTTCCCGCCGACATCGCCACCAAGCACCTCGTCCTCCCGCTCAAGCGCGACGGGCGCACCCTCACGGTGGCGATCGCCGATCCCACGAACCTCGGGATCCTCGAAGACCTCAAGTTCATCACGCGCTACGACATCTTCCCCGTCCTCGCGGGTGAAGTCACGCTGCGCGGCGTCATCGAGAAGCAGTACGACGCCGGCGACTCGGCCATGTCCACGCTGCTGGACGAGTTCGCGGAGTCGAGCGATGTCGAAGTCGTCGAGGACACCGAGGAAGACGTCTCGGCGGCGGCGCTCGCGGCGCAGGTCGACGACGCTCCTGTCGTCAAGCTCATCAACGCCGTCCTCACCGACGCGGTCCGGCGCGGTGCGTCCGACATTCACTTCGAGTGCTTCGAGCACGAGCTGCGCGTGCGCTACCGTATCGACGGTGCGCTGCAGGAAGTGATGAAGCCGCCCATGAAGCTCAAGGCCGCCCTGATCTCGCGCTTCAAGATCATGGCGCAGCTCAACATCGCCGAGCGACGCGTGCCGCAGGACGGGCGCATCAAGCTCAAGATGGGGAACAAGGTCATCGACTACCGCGTGTCGACGCTCCCCACGCTGTTCGGTGAGAAGGTCGTGCTCCGAATCCTCGACAAGGGGAACCTGACGCTCGACCTCGAGAAGTTCGGCATCGAGCCGCGCGCCGAGCGCGAGTTGATGGAGGCGGTCTCCAATCCGTACGGCATGGTGCTCGTCACCGGCCCCACGGGTTCAGGAAAGACGACGACGTTGTACTCCGCCTTGTCAAAGGTGAACAACATCGACGTCAACATCATGACCGCCGAGGATCCCGTCGAGTACAACCTGTTCGGGATCAATCAGGTGCAAGTGCGCACCGAAATCGGGATGACGTTTGCCGCGGCGCTGAAGGCCTTCCTGCGCCAGGACCCGAACATCATCATGGTCGGCGAAATCCGAGACCTGGAGACCGGCGGCATCGCCATCAAGGCCGCGCTCACCGGCCACCTCGTGCTCTCCACGCTGCACACCAACTCCGCGCCCGAGACCGTCACCCGCCTTCTCGACATGGGGCTGGAGCCGTTCAACGTCGCGTCGGCGCTCAACCTCGTGCTGGCCCAGCGCCTGGTTCGCCGCATCTGCTCGCGCTGCCGCGTGAAGTACACGCCCGACGAGGTCGAACTCGGCGGCGCGAAGGTCAAGCCCGACACGACATTCCGCGAGCTGCGCTTCACTACCGAGGCGCTGGAGCACGCCAAGGCCCGCGCCATGCCCGACGCGGTGCCGCACCTGGCCAACCTCTCGCTCGACACGCGCATCGGCGACATCCCCTTCTTCAAGGGGCGTGGCTGCGACGAGTGCAACGGGACCGGGCTGCGCGGGCGTCAGGGGTTGTACGAGGTCATGTTCATGACCCCAAACCTGCGCAAGCTCATCCTCATGAACGTCGGCGCGCAGGAAATCCGCGACTCCGCCATCGAGGAGGGGATGCTCACCCTGCGCATGGACGGATGGCTCAAGGTACTGAAGGGGATCACGACGCTGGAGCAAGTCATTCGCGAGACCGCGGCGTAGCGCTCGGTGCGCTCGCGCCTTCACAGAGGACGAGAAGCCTACCCCGGCGAAGGCTGGGGGCGAGACGACGAGGATCGTGCCTTCGATGATCGACTGTGCCGCGCGTTACATAGTGACGCTGCCGCTTGGGCAGACGTCTTTTTCACGTAGCTCCACGTGGGATGGAAGGGAGGAGAGCATGGCCTACGGTTGGCACGCGACGCACTTCCAACGTTCCGGCTTCTCGTCTTCTCGTCTTCCCGTCCTCTCGTCTTCTCGCACAATCGCCTCATGACGCGTCCCGCCTCACCACCCAACGTGAACCTGCGCGCCCTCCTCGAGGAGATGATCGAGCGGGAGGCGTCGGACCTGCACGTCACGGCGGGGGAGCGTGCCAAGCTCCGCGTCGACGGCGACATCGTCAATTCGAACTTCGAGTACGTCCTCTCGCCCAAGGACACGCTGCAGCTGGCCTACTCGGTCCTCACCGAGAACCAGAAGAAGCGCTTCGAGATGGAGGATGAGCTCGATTTCTCGTTCGGGATCCAGAACCTCGCGCGCTTCCGTGGCAACTGCTTCAAGCAGCGCGGCTGCGTCTCGATGGTCATCCGCCAGATCCCGTTCACGATCAAGACCTTTGCCGACCTCGGGCTCCCGCCCGTGATTGCGCGCATGTCCGACAAGCCGCGCGGGCTCGTGCTCGTCACCGGCCCCACGGGGTCGGGAAAGTCGACGACGCTCGCGGCGATGATCGACAAGATCAACCGTGAGCGCAAAGGGCACATCATCACGGTGGAAGACCCCATCGAGTTCATCCACCGGCACCAGGGGTGCATCGTCAACCAGCGCGAGGTCGGGACCGACACCAAGACCTTCGCCAATGCGTTGAAGTATGCCCTGCGCGAGGATCCCGACGTGATCCTCGTCGGCGAAATGCGCGACCTGGAGACGATCCAGGCGGCGCTGACCATCGCCGAGACCGGGCACCTCGTCTTTGCCACCCTGCACACCAACTCGGCGGCCGAGGCCATCAACCGTATCATCGACGTCTTCCCCAGTCACCAGCAGTCGCAGGTGCGGGCGCAGCTCGCCTTCGTGCTGGAGGGGATCGTCACGCAGACGCTCTTGCCGCGCGCTCGCGGTCGTGGTCGCGTGATGGCCGCCGAGATTCTGGTGATCACCCCGGCCATCCGCGCCTTGATTCGCGACGACAAGGTGCACCAGATCTATTCGCTGATGCAGTCCGGGAAGAAGTTCGGGATGCAGACGCTCAACGACGCGTTGTACCAGTTGTACGTGGCGCGCGAAGTGACGGAGGACGAGTGCCTCCGCACGTCGAGCGATCCTAACGAGTTCCTGCGCATGATCGGCCGTTCACCGCTCGACGACGACTCGTCCGACAGCAAGAACGGCCGATTGGCCGGCGCCGGCAAACGGTAACGGAGCGTTGCACGTCGTCTCCCTCGTCCTCTCGTCTCCTCGTCTTCTAGCAGAGAGTCATGCCTGCCTTCACCTACACAGCACGCGCCGCCAACGGCGAGCTGAAGACCGCCACGATCGAGGCGCCATCGCGCGAGGACGTGGTCGCGCAGCTGCGCCGGCAGAGGCTCTCCGTCGTCAAGGTCGACGAAGACGCGAAGCCCAAGAAGAACAAGGGCTCCGTGAAGATGCGCGACATCGTCATCTTCACGCGCCAGTTCTCGACCATGATCAACGCCGGCCTCCCGCTGGTGCAGGCGCTCGACATCCTGGCCAAGCAGACCGAGAACAAGGCGCTGGCCGACGTGACGCGCAACGTCGTCTTCGACGTCGAATCCGGGCACACCGTTGCCGACGCGTTAGGCAAGCACCCCAACGCCTTCAGCGAGCTGTACGTGAACATGGTGGCCGCGGGCGAGGCGGGCGGTATCCTCGACACCATCCTCATGCGCCTGGCGACGTTCATGGAAAAGAACGACGCCCTCGTGCGCAAGGTGAAGGGGGCCATGATCTATCCCGGCGTCATCATGAGCGTGGCCGGCATTGCCGTGACCGTCCTCCTCCTCTTCGTCATCCCGGTCTTCGAGGAGATGTTCGCCTCGGTTGGGCTCCCGCTCCCGCTCCCCACGCGCGTCGTCATCGGGATGTCGCGCTTCCTCAAGAGCTATTGGTGGGCGGTGGCCGCCGCCATTGCCGGGCTCGGCTACCTCACCAAGCAGTACTACGCCACGCCCAACGGGAAGCTGGCGATCGACCGCATGCTGCTGCGCTTCCCCGTGCTGGGCGACGTGCTGCGCAAGTCGGCCGTGTCGCGTTTCACGCGCACCCTGGGGACGCTCATCTCGTCGGGCGTCAGCATCCTCGACGGCCTCGAGATCACGGCGAAGACTGCGGGCAACCGCGTCATCCAGGACGCCATCATGCAGTCGCGCGCCTCCATCGCCGGCGGCGACACCATTGCGTCGCCGCTGCAGAAGTCGGCCGTCTTCCCGCCCATGGTCATCTCCATGATCGCCGTCGGCGAGCAGACCGGTGGCCTGGACGAGATGCTGAGCAAGATCGCCGACTTCTACGATGAGGAAGTGGATGCGGCGGTGAGCGGGTTGCTGGCGCTGCTGGAGCCGATCATGATCGTCTTCCTTGGCGTGGTGGTTGGCGGGATGGTGGTGGCGATGTACCTGCCGATCTTCGACATGATCAACGCGGTGCAGTAGGGGAGGGGGGCGGGGCGGAGTCGAGATTGTGTACGCTCCGACGCTCTATCGACAGGAGCTCCGACGATCTATCGACAATCTCTGACGTTTCGTCGACTGTCGTCCAATAGTTGATGCGCCTAAGGCAGGGGTGAAGTTGCGACGCAACACCTGATTGATTCTGAGACATGGCGTTCTGATGATGAGCTTGACGGCTGACTGCTTGTGAAGTCGTAGCGTACAGTGAGCAAGAGCGCGCGGCGCCTCCTCGAGGTTCCGCGCGCTCTACGTCTCCGAGGTGTGCGGCCACGTGACCGATCTGGCCTCAATCAGCCATACCCATTGTGAATGGGTCATCACTGCAATGCAGTGGCATTTCGTGAACATGAGACGAGGGAAACGGACATTTTCTTGGCGCCGTTGGCCAAGCACCTCGTCTACTGCCGAGTCGGATATCCTCAGCCATGCGAGCAGACGGCTTCGGTGGGGCACACCTACTTGATTCAATGGTCTATCGCGGAGCGCGCGCACCGCTGGATCTTTGCTCGTTCGCCGCAGCGCCGGGCCGAGTGGTTCCGCGAACGCCGTGTCTACCAAGCTCTGTTCGTGGAGAAGGAGGCCGCGTGGGCCGACTTCCAGGATTCCCAGGTCAGGGAAGAGTTGTCTGCACCCTGAGTAGCCGAGGCCACACCAACCGTCTCCGTGCGTGGCATCGGCCGTCCATATGGCCATCGATGCCGTTCCGCACGCCCCGGCATCCAGTTCGACGCTGCGCGCCCGCCGTCATTCTGATGCGAGCATCGTGCACCCAGGAGCGATTGAGTAGCAGGACTTTACACCCTGCGAAGCCGACAGCCGTAGATCGCATTCTCCCGCGGGCTGTAGCGTGGCAAGTGCGTGCACGCCACACCCGCGAACGGAGCTGCTGTCCATGTCTGTATCACTCACGATCAACGGGACGCCCGTCTCGGTCGATGTCCCTGGGGAGATGCCGCTCCTCTGGGTTCTGCGCGATGTCCTCGACCTCCCGGGCACCAAGTTCGGGTGCGGGCGAGCGCTCTGCGGAGCCTGTACGGTCCATGTGAACGGCTCTGCCGTCCGCTCGTGCACGGCGCAGATCGCCGAAGCCGAAGGCGCAGAGGTGAAGACCATCGAGGGACTCTCCCCCGACGGGTCGCACCCGCTGCAGCGTGCGTGGAAGGCGCTCGACGTCGCACAGTGCGGCTACTGTCAACCTGGCCAGATCATGGCCGCCGCGGCCCTCCTCGCTCGCACGACGAAGCCGACGGATGCTCAAATCGATGCCGCGCTCTCGGGTAATCTGTGCCGGTGCGCCACTTACCTACGCATCCGTGAGGCGGTGAAGCTCGCCGCAACGGATAGCGCGCCGCGTTCGATCATCCCCACTCGCTGAGGCGCCCATGGAACAGCGGCCGCTCAATCGTCGCGCCTTTCTGCGTGCCAGCGCCGTCGCCGGGGGCGGTGTGATGCTCGGGCTCTATGCCTGGCCGGCGCCGTCCGGCCCCCCGTCTGGCATGAGAATGCGGACGGGCGAGCCAGACGCCGGCGCCGAAACCGGGCTCTTCGCGCCGAGTGCGTACATCCGCATCGATGTCAGCGGTCGGGTGACACTCGTGTCGAAGAACCCGGAAGCGGGACAGGGAATCAAGACGACGCTTCCGATGCTTATCGCCGAAGAACTCGAGATCGATTGGAAGGACGTCGTCGTCGAGCAGGCCGACGGCGATCAGGCCACGTACGGCTTCCAGTTCCTGGGCGGAAGCTCCGGGACAATGTCGAACTGGGAAGAGATGCGGCGCATTGGAGCGGCCGGACGCGTGATGCTGGTAGCGGCGGCCGCCCAGCGATGGGGTGTCGCCGCGGAGGAGTGTCGGGCGGAGTCCGGGCGTGTGCATCATGCGGCGACGAAGCGGTCGCTCGGCTATGGCGAACTCGCCGCGACGGCCGCCACGCTTGCGGCTCCCGATCTGAAGTCGGTTCCGCTCAAACCGGCCTCCCAATTCCGGCTCGTCGGGACGTCCGTCCCGAACGTCGACGCCGACGCCATCGTGAGAGGCAAGCCCCTGTTCGCCATCGATGTGAAGGTCCCGGGGATGGCTCATGCCGTGTTCGTGAAGTGCCCGGTCTTCGGTGGTACGGTCGCCGGTGCGAATCTCACGGAGATCCGCGCACTTCCTGGCGTGCGGACGGCCTTCGTCGTGGACGGCGGGCGGGAGTGGAACGGAATGCTGGGGAACGGGCTCGCTGGTGGGGTCGCCATCGTCGCCGACACCTGGTGGGCGGCGAACTCGGCGCGGCAGAAACTCCGCGTCGAGTGGAACGAGGGACCGACGGCGACCCAGAGCAGCGCTGTATGGGAGCAACGCGCGAATGCCCTGTCGCCGCATCCATGGACTACCCAGCTCCGTGCAGATGGTGACGTCGACGCGGCGCTCAGGAGCGCCGCGAAGGTAGTTAGCGCGAGCTACGCCTATCCCTTCCTGTACCACGCCACCATGGAGCCGATGGGATGCACGGCGCGCTTCGTCGACGGAAAGCTGGAGCTGTGGGCTCCGACGCAGCACCCCGCAGGAGCACGCGACGCGGTGTCCAAGACTTTGGGAATGTCTCCGGACGCGATCACGATCCATCTGATGCGCATGGGTGGCGCGTTCGGCCGTCGTTTCATGCACGACTTCGTCGTCGAAGCCGCGTGGATCGCGCGAGAGGCCGGGATGCCCGTCAAGCTCACGTGGTCGCGCGAGGACGACGTCCAGCACGGCTTCTATCGACCCGGCGGCTTCCACTTCCTGAGGGGCGGTCTGGATGAGGCGGGACGGCTCCTCGCGTGGCGAAACCACTTCGTGACCTTCGGCGACGGCGACAAGACGGCGTTCGACGCCGGGATGTCGGGGGCCGAGTTTCCCGCGCGGTTCGTCGACCACTTCGCGGCAGGGATGTCGATGATGCCGTTAGGCGTCCCGACGGGCCCTCTCCGAGCACCGCAGGGGAACGCGATGTCGTTCGTGATGCAGTCATTCCTCGACGAGCTCGCGCACGCCGCAGGCAGGGATCCCCTCCAGTTCCGGCTCGACCTGCTGTCGGACGGGCGGGCCCTCACGGATCCCGCGTTCGATGCTGGTCGAGTGCGCGGCGTCCTCACACTCGTGGCGGAAATGTCTGGATGGCGCAACCGCGCGAAGGCGCCCGGGAGAGGGATGGGGCTCGCCTTTCACTACAGTCATCGCGGCTACTTTGCCGAGGTAGTCGAGGCAAGTGTAGACGACAATCGCCGGGTGCGTGTGCACCAGGTGTGGGCGGCGGGTGACGTCGGCGGCCCTATCATCAGTCGCAGCGGTGCTACCGGCCAGGTGCAAGGCTCGGTGCTGGAGGGCCTGGGGAGTGCCATGGGACAGGAGATCACAATCGAGCGCGGCCGCGTTGTGCAGTCCAACTTCAACGACTACCCGATCCTCCGTCTTCGGCAGGCGGTGCCGGTCGACGTGCGGTTCGAGCAGTCCCATGCGCCGCTGAGCGGGTTGGGGGAGCCGTCGCTTCCGCCGGTCATCCCAGCGCTGTGTAACGCGATCTTCGCCGCCTGCGGAGAGCGCGTGCGCTCGCTCCCCCTCTCGAAGAGCGGATTCCGCTGGGCATGAGCCGTCGGAGCGGTGACGGGCAAGGAGTCGTCACCGCTTCTCGCGGCCACGTGGATTCCCACTCGGCCGCACTCGGAGGCGCTTCGTGGGCGCGGGCGCGCCTAACGCGGGGCGCTGCGCGCCCCGGAGGTGCTCGATCAGCGCGCGGAGCGCCGTCGAGGCGCGCCGCCTCTCCGGATAATACAGGTAGAAGCCGGGGAAGGGCGTGGAGAATTCGTCGAGGACCGTCTCCAGCTCGCCACTCGCCACCGCATCTCTCAGGCGCGTCTCGTCGACAAGCGTAAGGCCGATACCGGCGGTCGCGAGGCGAACATTGAGTGCCGGGTCGTTCGTGAGCACGCGCGCCCGGACGTCGACTGCGAAGTCGCGGCCGTTCTCCGTGAACTCCCAGCGATACGCCGGGGACTTTGCTGTCGGGTGCCAGTTGATGCACGTGTGCTGTACGAGGTCGCGTGGATGCGTAGGCTTCGCGTGCCGGGCGAAGTAGGCAGGCGAACCGACCACCACCAATCGCAGGTCCCCAGAGACCGGGACCGCGACCATATCCCGGTCGATCACCTCCCCGAGCCGCACGCCGGCGTCGTACCCCTCGTCGACGATGTCGACAGGCTCGTCGCTGATGAACAGGTCGAGGGCGACGTGCGGGTGCGCGGCCATGAAGTCGGCGAGCAGTGGTCCGCTGAGAAACGTCTGCGCCGCTCCGGCAACGTGCAGACGAATCGTTCCGCGAGATTCGACGCTCATGTCCCCGACGGCGGCAACCGCGCTTCGCACTTCCGCCAGGGCACGGCTCGCTCCCGCGTAGAGCCGTTCCCCGGCTTCCGTCAGCCGCACACTGCGCGTAGTCCGATGCACCAGCGCGACGCCCACGCGCTCCTCGAGGCGACGAATGGCTTGGCTCACCGCGGAACCGGTCACGCCGAGTCGGTCCGCAGCCGCGCGGAAGCCGCGTGTCTCCGCGACCGCGACGAAGGTGGCCAGTCCCTCCAGTTCGTCACTCATTGGTTAGATGAACTACACAGGCCGGTCAGCATCGTCAAGTAGATCGATGCGCATGTATTCCCTTGATTGAGGGCACGTCGGGCGGTTCCGGCGCGACCCGGTCAGGAGAACTCATGCGGCATCGCACGCTTGGCACACTCGACGTATCGGCGCTCGGAATGGGCGCGATGGGACTCAGCTTCGGACTCGGTCCAGCCGCGGACGTGCAGCAGGGCATTCGCGTCCTGCGGGCGGCAGTCGAGCGCGGCGTCACCTTCTTCGACACCGCCGAGGCCTACGGACCGTTTACGAACGAGTCCTTGGTGGGCGAGGCGCTCGCGCCTGTCCGCGATCAGGTAGTGATCGCGACAAAGTTCGGCTTCAAGCTGGACCCCGACACCGGCGCCACCATCGGTGTTGACAGTCGCCCGACGCACATTCGCGACGTCGTCCACTCGTCGCTGCAGCGGCTGCGCACGGACGTCATCGATCTGCTCTACCAGCACCGCGTCGACCCTGCCGTGCCCATCGAAGAGGTGGCGGGTACCGTCCGGGACCTGATTGCCGAGGGCAAGGTCAAGCACTTTGGCCTCTCCGAAGCAGGGGCCGGGACCATTCGGCGCGCCCACGCGGTCCAGCCGGTCACCGCGGTGCAGAGTCAGTACTCGCTCTGGACACGGGAGCCCGAGACGAATGGCGTGCTCGAAACGTGCGGTGCATTAGGCATCGGCTTCGTTCCGTCGGGCCCCCTCGGCGCGGGCTTCCTGACGGGGAAGATCGACGCGACGACCACGTTCGACGCAACCGACTTCCGAAACGCCTCCCCGCGCTTCACGCCCGAAGCGCGTGCGGCGAATCACGCGCTCGTCGAGCTGCTTCGCCGCATCGGCGCGGCCAAGGGCGCGACGCCGGCGCAGATCGCGCTGGCGTGGCTCCTGGCGCAACGCCCGTGGATCGTGCCGATCCCCGGCACGACGAAGCTGCACCGCCTGGAGGAGAACCTCGGCGCCGCCGACGTCGCACTCTCGCCGGACGACCTGGGTGAGATCGACGCAGCTCTCGCCGGGATCCCCGTGCAGGGCGCTCGGCTCCCCGAGGCTGTGCTCCAGTTCTCGAACCGGTGAGGGCGACTACGATGACGAAGGTGCTCATTCTGGGCGCGACCGGCAGCATCGCCCGCGTGGCGACGAAGCTGTTTCTGAACGAGACCGACGTGGAACTGACCCTGTACGCGCGCACGGCGCGTCGACTGGGACCGGTCGACGCCGCCCGCGTGCGGATCATCGAGGGTGACGTGCTCGACGCCGCGACGCTCACCGACGCAATGGCGGGGCAGGACGTCGTCTACGCCAACCTCGCCGGCGACCTCGTGGCGATGGCGCGGAGCGTCGTGGACGCGATGCACGCCGCCGGGGTACGGCGCCTCGTGTGGATCAGCTCCATGGGGATCTACGGCGAGGTGCCGGGCGAGCGGTACCGCCGAGTGCTCGACCCGTACCGCGACTCGGCCGCCGTGATCGAGGCGTCGGACCTCGACTGGACGATCCTGCGGCCGGGCTGGTTCACCGACGATGACGACGTCACCTACGAGACGACACGGAAGGGCGAACCGTTCCGCGGGCACGACATCTCGCGCATGAGCCTCGCGACGCTCGTCGTTAGGCTCGCGACGACTCCGGGGCTGGTGATCCGCGAGAGCCTGGGCGTGAACACGCCGGTTTGACATCACGAACGTTCATCCGGGACATCCCGGGATCTTCAACACGAGGCAGTCATGCAGAAGCGCTCACTCGGCACCAGCGGTCTCGAAGTCTCCGCCCTCGGCTACGGCGCGATGGGCCTGAGCTACGGCTACGGCCCCGCGACCGACCGCACGCAGGCGGTCGCGATCATCCGCGCGGCGGTCGAGCGCGGCGTGACGTTCATCGACACCGCCGAGGTGTACGGCCCGTTCGTGAACGAGGAGGTCGTCGGCGAAGCACTCGCGCCCGTCCGCGACCGCGTGGTCATCGCGACCAAGTTCGGCTTCGACATCGACGCGGCGACGGGCGTGAACCACGGGGGAGTGAACAGCCGCCCGGACCACATCCGAGCGGCGGTCGAGGGGTCGCTTCGCCGCCTGCGCGTCGAGACCATCGACCTCCTCTACCAGCACCGCGTGGACCCGGACGTTCCGATGGAAGACGTCGCGGGCACGGTGCGAGAGCTGATCGCCGAGGGGAAGGTCAAGCACTTCGGGCTCTCCGAGGCCGGGGAGCAGTCCATCCGCCGCGCCCATGCCGTGCAGCCCGTCACCGCGCTGCAGAGCGAGTATTCGCTCTGGTGGCGGGAGCCCGAGACCAACGGCGTGCTCGCGACGTGCGAGGAGCTGGGCATCGGCTTCGTGCCGTTCTCCCCGCTGGGCAAGGGATTTCTCACGGGCAAGATCGACCAGACCACGACGTTCCAGCAGGGCGACCTGCGGGGCACGACGTTCCCGCGCTTCACGGAGGAGAACCGGAAGGCGAACCAGACGATGGTGGACCTGATCACGCACGTTGCGGCCGACAAGCACGCGACGCCGGCGCAGATCGCGCTCGCCTGGCTCCTCTCGCGGAAGCCCTGGATCGTGCCGATCCCCGGGACGACGAAGTTGCATCGACTCGAGGAGAACCTGGGCGCCGTCGACGTCGTGCTGTCCGCCGACGACCCGCGGGACCTCACCGCCGCCGCGGAGCGCATCCCGGTGCAGGGCGACCGCTACCCGGCGGCCATGCAGGCGCGCGTCGGACGATGAGCGCGCGCGTGGACGCGTTGGACGCGTCGGTGGACCGCCCGCTTGTGCGGGACGCGACGGGCGCGGACCTGCCGCGCCTCGGACGGCTCGGCGCGCTGCTCGTCGAGGAGCACCACGCGTACGATGAGCGGCGCTTCCTGCCGACGCGCGAACGGCTGCCGCTCGACTACGCGGGGTTCTTGCTCCGCCAGATGCGCGACGCGAACGCCGTGGTGCTGGTCGCGGAGGACCACGGGGACGTGATCGGCTACGCCTACGCGACCGTCGAGGGCCACGATTACATGGCCCTCCGCGGCCCCGCCGGCGTCCTGCAAGACGTGATTGTCGACCCGGAGGCCCGGGGCCGCGGCGTCGGGTGCCTGCTGCTCGAAGCGGCGGTCGTGGCGCTCGCGGCGCGCGGCGCCCCGCAAGTCGTACTGTCGACCGCGGCGCGCAACGAGCGCGCGCAGCGACTCTTCGCGCGCTCAGGCTTCCGGCCCACGATGATCGAGATGACTCGGGAGCTGGGCGGCGATCCTTCACACGAGGAGGGGCGATGACGAACGTGATCGTGGTAATCGGGGCGGGCCAGATCGGCCAGGCCATCGCGCGCCGGGTCGGTGTGGGCAAGCACGTCGTGCTCGCCGACCTGCGCGAGGACAATGCGAAGGCGGCCGCCGAGGTGATGGGGAACGCCGGCTACGACGTGAGCACGGCGACGGTCGACGTGTCGTCGCGTGACGACGTGCACGCGCTCGCTGCGCGGGCCGCCGGCCTCGGGGACGTCACGGGCCTCATCCACGCCGCGGGCGTCTCCCCGTCGCAGGCGCCGCCGGCGACGGTGCTCCGGGTCGACCTGTACGGCACGGCCCTCGTGCTCGAGGAGTTCGGCGGCGTCATCGCCCGCGGCGCATCGGGCGTCGTCATCTCGTCGCAGTCCGGGCACCGCCTGCCGCCACTCTCGGTGGAGCAGAACCGCGCGCTCGCGACGACGCCCACGGAAGGGCTGTTGGGCCTCGACTTCCTGCAGCCCGACCGGGTCAAGGACTCGCTCCATGCGTACCAGCTCGCGAAGCGCGGCAACTCGCTGCGCGTGATGTCGGAGGCCGTGCGCTGGGGACAACGCGGTGCGCGCATCAACACGATCAGCCCGGGCATCGTCATGACGCCGCTCGCGAAGGACGAGCTGACCGGGCCCCGGGGCGCCGGCTACCGGCGGATGATCGAGGGATCGGTGGCGAGGCGGGCCGGGACCCCGGACGAGGTGGGCGCCGTGGGCGCGCTGCTCATGGGCCCTGACGGCGGCTTCATCACCGGGAGCGACTTCCTGATGGACGGCGGCGTGACGGCGTCCTACTGGTACGGCGACGTCAGCGAGGTGCGTACTCCCGCGGAGGACAACGCATGAAGATCACGCGGAGTGGCGCGCAGCGGTCGGCGAAGGGCCCCGCGGACTGGTTTACGGGCACAGTCCGCATCGACCCATTGTTCGCCGCCGAGGGCGGCGCGCGGGCCGCGGGCAACGCGGTCACGTTCGAGCCCGGGGCGCGCACGGCGTGGCACACTCACCCGCTTGGCCAGGTGCTCATCGTGACCTTCGGCCGGGGGCTGGTGCAGCGCGAGGGCGGGCCCGTCGAGGAGATCCGACCGGGCGACGTCGTGTGGTTCGAGGCGGGTGAGAAGCACTGGCACGGCGCGGCGCCCGAGACGGCGATGCAACACATCGCCGTGCAGGAGGCGCTCGACGGCAAGGCGGTCGAGTGGATGGAGCACGTGAGCGACGAGCAGTACGGCCAACCTGGAGGAGCAGCGAAGTGAGAGCCACCGTGATGTACGGCCCGGGCGACGTCCGGATCGAGACCGTGCCCGATGCCGCGATTCGGACGCCGACCGATGCGCTGGTGCGCGTGACGCGCGCCTGCATCTGCGGCAGCGACCTGTGGCCGTACAAGGAGATGGAGCGGACGGACACTGGACGCCGCATGGGCCACGAGTTCATCGGCGTCGTCGAGGATGTGGGCGCCGACGTGCGCACGGTGCAGTGCGGTGACGTCGTGGTCGCGCCGTTCGCCATCTCTGACGGCACGTGTGAACTGTGCCACGAGGGTGTGCACACGTCGTGTCTCCACGGCCAGTGGTGGGGCGGCAAGGACAACGACGGTGGCCAAGGCGAGGCGGTGCGTGTGCCGCTCGCAGACGGCACGCTGGTCAAGCTGCCCGTCGGCGCCGATGACGCGCTGATGCCGTCGCTGCTCACGCTCTCCGACGTGATGGGCACGGGGCACCACGCGGCGCTCGCCGCGCGCGTGGCGCCCGGCAAGTCGGTCGCGGTCGTCGGCGACGGCGCGGTGGGACTCTGTGGCGTCATCGCCGCCAAGCGGCTCGGCGCCGAGCAGATCATCCTGTTGGGCCGGCACGCCGACCGGATCGCGCTCGCGCGCGAGTTCGGCGCGACCGACGTCGTCAGCGAGCGCGGTGAGGAAGCCGTCGAGCGGGTGCGCGTGCTGACACGCGGGATTGGTGCGCACGCGGTGCTCGAGTGCGTCGGCAGCGCGCCGGCGATGGAGACGGCCACGCGCATTGCACGGCCCGGCGGCGCCGTCGGACGCGTCGGCGTCCCGCACTACGACGCGGTGCCCGACACGACGCGGACGTTCTACGACAACGTGACCGTGAGCGGGGGGCCGGCGCCGGTGCGCGCCTACATCGAAGCGCTGCTGCCGGACGTGCTCGAGGGCCGCATCCAGCCGGGCCGCGTCTTCGACCGTGTGACGGACCTCGAGGGGGTGCCCGACGGTTACCGCGCGATGGATGAGCGCGAGGCGATCAAGGTGATGATCACGTTCTGACGGCGCACGTCGCCGCGAGGTGGGACGACATGGACGGGACGCTGCACGCCGCCCTCGCCGGGTGGGGCAACTTCTACCTCACGACCGGAGCCGCAGCCGCGACGCTGACAGGGCTCATGTTCGTCGTGCAGAGCCTACTGGCCGCCGGGACTCAACCAGCAAACGAGGGAGACCGCGAGGGCGGAATCTCCGCGTTCGGGACACCGAACGTCGTGCACTTCACCCTCGCACCGGTCCTCTCCGCGGTGCTCTCCGCACCCTGGCCGACGTACCTCGGTCTACGGGAGACGCTCGGCCTCTTGGGAGTGGGAGCGCTGGTCTACGCTGGTGTGGTCCTGCGCGGGGCACGAGGGAAGAACGCTCGGCGGTGACTTGGTCTGCTGCGCGCGGCGAGAGCGAGGACTCGAGTGTCGGGGCACTGCCTTCCCCTGTCTGAGATGGAGAGCCCTGTGCGCGCGCAGGCTGCTCGGACCGATTGTCGATACATCGCCGGAGATTGTCGATAGAGCGTCGGAGCGTACACAGGTGATTGCGAAATGAGTTCGGCAATCTGCGAAGTCGTTTTTGCAGAGCGTATGGTGCAACGTGGATTCGGGAGCAGGGTAACCCCTAGGATCTACGTGAGATACGTCAAGAGCACCGGCCAGATCGGCCGGTGCTCTTGATCTTTGAGGGGCTTCCGAGGTCTGGCGAGTCCAGCCACGCTGACCGGGGCCGCGCAACGTTGTCGATCCGACGGGGGAGCTTACCGACGCATGTCCGATCCCATCAATCGTACGGTCGCCTTGTAGAGAGGCTCTGGCTTCAGCCCCGGCGGACGGTACGTGATTGTTCCATACACGACCGTACCAGGGTTCGGAGGGGGCGGCGGCGGGCTACACGACGGATCTGCGTCGTCGCAGATTTGCACCGAGATCGTGCCATGCGACTGCGCGCCTGGCATCATCTCCGGATCGATGGAGCCATCCGGCCTGCGCACCGGGAGCTGGTTCATCACCTGCACCACGCGACCTGCGCGCCACACGAGGTACCATGTCGATCCGTGAGTCGGCACCACCGGTCGCCCAGCATACACAGAAGGCGCACCTCGCGATGCATCGACCATCACCCCCAGCGCGAAATTGCCATCGACGCGCGTTTCAAGGTCGAGGCGCAACGTCCGGCGCTGGCCCGCTGCCATTGAGGGGAGTAGCAAGACGCGCTCCGCTTGGCCATCCTCGCGAAACGTCACCGTGATCTCACGCGTCGGTATGCGTGCGCGAATACCGAGCTCGACGGCGCGACCGCCAGCAGCAACGCGTACCTGTTCGAGCAGTGCGACGACGGATGCTTCGCCGTTCATCACGCGCGCTCCTCCTAGGCCCTCCGCATCCGGTGTGGAGACGCTCGCCGTTGCTTCGTGCCGTGCGGGGGCGCCCGATGTGGTGTCTTGGCAGCCAGCGCTGACGAGCAGGACCGTCAGCGCCACGCAGATCACTTGCAGAGGTTCCCCGCGCCTACAGGTACTCGGACGATAGCGAGTCGTTCGTGCTCCCCTGTCCATTCGCCACCTCCCCCGCTGTTTGAACCGCCCCGGGTTTACAGGAGACTCGGTTCGTTGGGTCCTCAGGCCACGGCTTGCTTGGCACCAAGGGTGATCGTGTCGTAATGCTGGACCTCGAACTCGGCTGGGGGAAGGTAGCCGAGTGGTTCGAGGAGCCGTGTCGTGTTGAACCAGTGGACCCACGAGAGGGTCGCGAACTCGACGTCCTCGAGGGAACGCCACGGTCCGCGCCGGCGAATGACCTCCGTCTTCAACAGACCGATCACGCTCTCCGCCAGGGCGTTGTCGTACGCGTCCCCGCGACTGCCGACGGACGCTTCGATGCCGGCCGCCGCGAGCCGCTCGGTGTAGCGAATCGCGAGGTATTGCGACCCGCGGTCCGAGTGGTGAATCAGCGGCGCCGCCGGCTGCCGGGCGTACACCGCTTGCTCCACGGCGTCGAGCGCGAGATCCGTGCGCATGGTGGCCGAGGCGCGCCAGCCGACGATGTAGCGTGAGAACACATCGATGACGAAGGCGACGTACACCATCCCGCCCCACGTCGCAACGTACGTGAAGTCGGCGACCCACAGTTCGTTCGGGCGCGTCGCGCTGAAGCGCCGCTGGACGAGATCCGCGGGCCGCGGCGCCGTCTCGTCAGGCACCGTCGTGTACACGCGCCGGCCGCGCACGACGCCCGCGAGCCCCTCGGCATGCATCAAGCGCTCGACGGTACACCGTGCGACCGACGTCCCCTCACGCCGCAGTTGGTGCCACACCTTCCGCACGCCGTAGAGGCCCTGACTGTCGTCCCAGACGCGCCGAATCGCGCGGCGCACCACGGCCTCCCGTTGCACGCGCGGGGCGCGACGCGACGGGTCCCGCGCGTGGGCCCGCGCCTCGTAGTAACTGGACGGCGCGATCTCCCGCACTGCGCAGATCGGCTCGACACCGTACGGTTCGCGATGCTCCTCGATGAACCGGTACATCACGTCCCGCGGCGGTCGAGCTCCGCCTGGGCGAAATACGCCGCCGCCTTCTTGAGGATCTCGTTCGCCCGCCGGAGCTCCTTGACCTCGCGCTCCAACGCGGCGACCCGCGATTGCTCCTCCGTCGTGACGCCGGGGCGTACGCCGTCATCCACTTCGCTCCGCCGCACCCACCCGCGGAGCGTTTCCGGATGACAGCCGATCTTCTCCGCGACCGAGCAGATCGCCTGGTACTGGCTCCCGTACTCGCGCTGGTGCTCACGCACCACGCGGACGGCCCGGTCCTTGACCTCGGGGGAAAACTTCGTTGGTCTGCCCATACTCCAACCTCACAGGGATTGGAGTCTCCGGTAAACCCGGGGTGGTTCACCACCGCGGAGTAGCTGGCGGTCGTTGCGATTCTTGCGGTTCCAAGTGCTTTCAACACGGAGTAGCTGTGTTGAAAGTCAAGCGGTGGTGGCCAGTCCGGGCTGCCACCGCTGCTGCGTCTTGAGCATCGCGTTGAGGATCGTGAGCAGGCGCCGGATGCAGGCGGTGAGCGCCAGCTGCGCGGGTTTGCCGGCGGCGCGCAGGCGTTGATAACACGCGCGGAGCACCGGATTGCAGCGAATTCCGCTGATGACCGCCATGTACAGGGCTGCCCGCACGGGCGCGCGGCCCCCCCAGCAGGTGCGTCGCCCGCGCAGGCGCCCGGAGTCGCGCGCCAGCGGGGCGACCCCCACGAGCGCGGCAATCTCGCGCCGGGACAGGCGCCCGAGCTCCGGCAGCTGCGCGATGAGGCAGCGGGCCGTTTGGGGCCCCACCCCCGGCACGCTCCGCAGCAACGCGTCCTGCGCCTGCCACACCGGGCTGCGGCGGAGCCACTGCCCCACCTCGTCATCCGCCTCGGCCAGTGCGCGCTCCAGGGCCCGCATCACGCGCTGCAGACTCGGGCGCACGCTCCGCCGCGCCACCGCGAGGCGGTTCTTCTCGGCCGTGAGCATTTCCACCAGCTGGCGCCGCCGCTCGAGCAGCGCCCGCAGCTCCAGCAAGGCGTCGTCCGGGAGCGGGCGCGGCGGCGGGCGCACCACCGCGCCAAACTGCGCGAGCACCGCCGCATCGAGCCGGTCGGTCTTCGCCAATTGCCCCGTGCTGCGCGCGAAATCGCGCACCTGGCGGGGATTCACGACGACCACCGGCAACCCGGCCGCCGCCAACGCGCTCGTGACCGCCTGGTGGTACACGCCCGTCGCCTCAAGCACGATCACCGCCGGGTGCAATGCCTCCAGCGCCACCACGAGCGCGGCGATCCCCCGGGCCGCATTCTCGACCTGCCAGCCCCGCCCCGCATACACCGCCACGTCCAGCGTGGCCGCACTCACATCGATCCCCACCGCTTCCACCGCGTGCACCGCGTGCACAAGCGGCGCCGGTCCGTCTGTCGCGTCCATCGCGTGTCGGCCTCCTTCCGGGTCCAAGGTCGGTGCCGCCGATCGCGCACGCCCCGCCTTGCGAGATCCGAGCTCCCCACGGCGTTGGACCGGGGGGCTCCGGTAGCTGTTCGGGCTCTCGGCGATCGCGGCGACGGCGCTCCCACTCCGTGACGGGCTCGGCCCACCGCCCGGCCCCGACACACCACGGACGAGCTGCCGCCGCCTTGAGCCTACACCTGGTTTACCAACCTTCAATGGAGACATACAAGGAC